>JAGHDS010000267.1 GCA_021159845.1 Anaerolineae bacterium | reverse complement strand
TGCTTTGGCCGCGGATGGCCCTCATTCCCCAGCCCCCTGCTCCCAGGCGCGGGAGAAGGGGGCTGGGGAATGAGGGCCATCCGCGGCCAAAGCACTTGGATCCAGTCGCCTGTGCTGAGTGTGTCTTCACCCACATCGCTCACTGGATGCCAATAAGATCTAGTGGGGGAACGGTGAACAGCTACCAATGCCGGCGATTGTTCGGGATCTTTTGAATGCCCCAGGGGATGTCGGGGATACTATGTCTGCCACATTACTATAGGCTGGGCCTGATCCCAGCGCGCTCCCCATTATCTCGCCCACCGGTTTGTGCGGGTGTGTTCGGGGAGAAGATAACAGGGTGGACACTACAAGATGCCGGGATTCTAACGTTTCCCGGCATCTAACGGAAAAGCTCAACCGCCCGCCGTAGCGCCAGCGGAAGCGGATCGGCTGCAGTGGGGGGCAGACCGCCGTGTCATGATATCGCTCTCAGCGCTCGCTTCAACACTAGCAGTGCCAGACTTATAAATGCCAAGAAAGCTATCGTGCTGAGGCGCACGACACTCCATTCCAGAGAGGTGTCGGCTTCGGCGTGGTAGATGTCAGTCAGCGCCAGATGGCTGATCACCACTAGAAACAAGCACAAAACCCCCAATACCATTGTCACTCGAATTTGTGTCTTCAAGTCTTTCATGGGGCGCTTCTTTACTCGTTACTCCGGGTGATCGGCTTGACCCGTATATACGCGGTGACAGACGATGGCCCAGTACGCCACTGGAGCTGGCCCGCTGGAACTCAGGCCAGCTCATACCTATCAAGTACTTGACTCACTGCATCAGCGCCGCGCTAAGCCCAGACGGAGCGAGCATCGTCGCGTGTTCGGGGGCGCTTACCATCATATGCTGGTTGATGTGATCCAGTGTCACGTCGGCATGTACCTCTACCGTTGCTGGTCCTGCGCCTGTCTTACCGAGCCCCAGCACCGCGTCAACGTCCACGGCGGTTTGCATGTCCAGGGTGACCTTATGCAAGAGCATATCGTCCTCTCCAACCCACAACGTCACGTTCAACGTGACAGAGGTGTGGTCGAGCACAGTTGGAGCCATCTGGGCTGCCATAAGCAAGCCTGGGTCCTGGTCGCCCTGTCCTGCCGTCGAGAGCACCTGAACCAGGAAGCTCTGGAATTGCTTGGATGCGAGAAGCGGCGCCATATCCAGATCGAGGCTGAATGGGGATAAGGTTCGTCCCATCATCTTGACGTCGTCCTTGCGTACGTAATTGACGACGAAGGATGGCGTGGGGAGCACCTCTGCTATATTCGTGGTGGCGAGGTCGGCACTGAGATCCACTGCCTCCTTCGTAACCGCTGGAGCGATCGGGGCACCGGCAGGCGTGGCGATTTTTGCCAACTGCTCGGGCTGGGCGGCCAGTCCTGCGGCCATCGCCATGAGCCCCATAACCTCGTCCGCGCTTAATCCCAGCCACTGACCGGTAGCTGGATCCGTCCAGTAGCCCGTGCTGTCCACATAACGAATGTCCATCATACTGCTGAGCCTCTGACCGCCACCAGAGGATGTCGCCTGCATGTCGAGCATCGCTGAGACAGCTGCCAGGGGGTTCTGCAGTGCCTTGGCAGGATCGATGATGAAGGGGCCATGTCCCTTCACGTCGAGCGTGAAATCGTTCGTATCAGCCTGCCCCATCCACCCATTCAGGGTAACTTGAAGATGGAAACTCTGATTGAATGAGGTCACGTCTTGACCCGTTTTGGCCAAAGCCGTCATCAGGAAAGCACAGTCATCTGCGGACAGGTTGAAGCACTCGGGGGCAATGGGAGACTCTTGCGCTCGCGCGGTGGGCGCCACCGCCGAGGCCAGAACGAACACCAGGACGAACAGTGGGATAAGCAGATGGTTTTTCATATCCTGCCCTCCTCAAGTAGGTGTGCAGATGTACAACATGGGGGTGCCAGCCCACCGCCCATTCCTCGCGAGAAACCAGACGGCCCGGAGGCTGGTCCGGGAGTACTTCCTGTGCGTGGATTTCTGAAGGAACAAAGAGCCTTTTACCTCAATCGGCAATTGGCGTCGTAACACTCTACCTTCAGTATAGCAGCCAATGACTGGAGTTGCAACTATTTTTCTCGACATCTCGGTATGACGATCTGGATCCGAACGATACTCCGTCATCCTCGTGAGGAGGCCCCTGCCTCTTCCCAGGTTACTACCTTCCCCCCGATCGGGGAGCATTTCACCCAGTTGAGTAGCATGGTTACGCCTGCCCGTTTGCGATAGCATGGAATGGACGTCCGCCTATTGAGGATATAATCAGGGCAGGCTGTTTCGCCTGCCCTGATTTACTCCCGCTTTCTATTGTCCTTATCTATCCTCTGCTGCTAATGCTTGCGCTTCTTATGTGCGGCGACGTTCAGCAAGGCTGCGCCGAGTGCCGCAATCCCGATGGGGATGATCAACCCTTTCGATACGGAAGGGATGAACATCTTAAATATCGAGGGTGAGCTCGGGTTTGACGGAGGCACCGTCGGCTCAGGCGTTGCTGTGGCGGTCGGTGTGATTGTAGGTGTACTTGTAGGCGTTGGTGTCGCCGTTGGGGTAGGGGTGGCTGTAGGCGTGCTCGTGGGTGTCGGAGTCGGTGTGCTTGTGGGCGTCGGCGTGTTCGTTGGAGTGGGAGTAGGAGTTGGCGTCGGCACAGGGAGGCCATCGGCAGCCCGTAGGCGCACACACAGTTGATCCTGGCCCACATCTGTCTCATTGCTGGCCAGATAATAGCTGTACCGGACGCGAGCGCTGGTCAGATCCGATGGGATGACTAAAGCCTGACGGATCCAGTCGTTGGCATCAGCATAGCCGCCGATCAAAGCGGCGTACGAACCGCTATGAACGAAATCGGGATCGGTGACCAAGTCCGGCAATATACTGCCGTGGATTTGCCAGAAGGTGAAATCCCCTGTCTCGAAGCCGCCATTGGCGATCATGTCAGACTCGGATATAGCGTTGGGACTATGCTTGGCAGTGCGATCCTCTCCTACTGTGAAGCTGATGTCATCCAGGAAACCATAGGTCAGCTGGCTGTCATCGTTGGCATTAAGCTCGAAGGAAAGGTAAGCCGTTCGTCCTTGGATCATCGCGATCTGATCCTGGCTCAAGGGCTGATCTACGTCCACGTAGCCGTCCGTGGGATTCGTCCCGTCGTAGCAACCGAGGTCCACCAGGATAGGGGGTGGGGTCGCTTCTGTTTCACATACCTGGATGCTGACATCGTCTACATACATCCAGGTACGTCCATCGGGGCCAGTGCTGTCGTTATATACCTCGAAATAGAGCACCACTGTGCGCCCCTTGTAGGGAGTGACGTCAAAGGAACGGTAGGTCCACTGGTTGGTTCCCTCCAACTGCGAGCCAGTAAGATCGACCAACGGCCTGTAATAAGCGTCCAGCAGCATCACTCGTTGATGATCCCGGCTGCCAGCCGTTGCCTCCGTGCCGGGTTTGTACCAGTAAGAGAGTATGACGGAGTCCGCCGTCGCGGGGATGGTGATGCGCTGATACGTCGTGGAGTAAGCATCGCTGCCGGAGGTTGCCTCCCCCAGGAGATTGTACTGAACGGTGCCGACGAGCTCCGGATTGGTGAGAGCCATATCCGGTAGCAATCCCAATCGAGCACCGCGCTCCCCCGTGTGAGCCCCTGCTGTGTCATAACCACCCGTAGCCGGGGTAATCGGAAATATCCATGCCGCGTTGCTCTCAAAACCACCGTTCGTGACCGCTTCCTGACATGTCATCGGGCTTTGGACACCCGACGGGCGGATACGCTTGGGAAGCACCCCCGTATCAGCCCAAGCAATACCGCTCCAGGAAAGCGAGAATACGAGGATCAATGAAAGTATAAGCCACATCCAATAAGATCTTGACATAGGGCGTCTCATGGGTCATTCCTCCTGGCTTGTGCGACGATGAAAGGAGAGATTCCAACTCTACATGAGATGACGACTCGCCACCCCAAAGGGTCGCGCACCATACCTTACCAGTAAATAATACTTAATTCTCATCTTCCTTACCTTACGCCATCCCAGCGGTAGCTCACCGTTGAGCCCACATTGGCGCAGGAAAGGCGACGGAAAAATCCCATCCCTCCGACCAAGGCCTCATGCGGGGCATAGGGACCAAGGCACAACAGCGCCAGATGCCTAGCTGTCACATGGGGGCGGTTCTACCGGAATATGTGCTCGGGCGGCCCACTCCCGGACGCGACGAGCCTCGTCTGGATCCTCAGGCACCCGGATGACCGCCATAGGCTGGCCGCCAGTGTCCGTTGTGCACAGGGGCGGGGACGATTCGTCCACATCCTGCGTGGGTGCCAATTGGACTACGCGCACGATCGTCCAGGCTGGATCCGATGTACCCGGGGGCTCGGGAATGGCTGCGCCCGCGTCCCCAGCCGGGCCTTGTATCTGGCTGGCGAATGGCCCTGCCATGATCGGCTGAGATGGATCGATGAAGAGTTCCGTGCGCTTGGCCGGACAATCCGGGCCGAAGTTCAATGATGAGAGATCGCAGATAGGGGCCTCAACGATCCCATCAGGGCGCGGAAAGGACAGCGGCTCGTCCGGCTCGCGCACAGCCGCATCCAACGCCGGATCGGCAAACAGCGCCTCCATGAAATCGTGCCAGATGGGAGCAGCCCCGGTGAGCCCGGATGTGTGGAGCATGGGCGTGCCATCGCTATTTCCCGCCCATACACCAGCCACCAGATAGGGTGTGTAGCCGATCGTCCAGTTATCCCGCCAATCCGTCGTGGTGCCGGTCTTGGCCGCTGCCGGCCGACTGAGCAACAGCGGACTATGATGGCCGAACATGGGGGCGCGAGCCTCGTTGTCCGAGAGGATCGAGGTGACCAGGTAGGCGACCCGGGGATCAATGACGGGCCGGGGCGATGGGGGTTCGTAACGCATGATCGTGTGCCCGGCGCTATCCGCTATGCTGAGGATGGCAACTGGAGGAACATGCTTCCCTCCATTAGCCAATGTGGCGAACGCGCTGGTCAAGCTCATCAGAGTGACTTCACCGCCTCCCAATGCGAGGGAAAGCCCATAGTAATCCGCTGGGCGATCCAACCCTTGCACGCCCATCATGTGCGCCATCGTCAGCATCTCTGCGACGCCGACCCGGTTCAACAACTTAACGGCAGGCACGTTGTAGGAGTTCGCCAGCGCCTCCCGTAGGCGCACCGGGCCGTGGAATTTCCCATCATAATTCTGTGGCGCATAGGTCCTGCCATCGCCGAGCGGAAATTCCGTGGGGATGTCCCAGATCAGGCTCGCTGGGCTGAACCCCTTTGTAAAAGCCAGCGCATACAAGATCGGCTTGATCGCCGAGCCGGGCTGACGAGGCCGCAGGGTAACATTCACCTGGCCATCAATCTCCGCGTTGTAATAGTCCACGCTGCCCACCATCGCCAGTATCTCTCCGCTCCCGGGCTTCATGGCGATCAATGCAGCGTTCGTCAGGTGATATCGATCACGTGCAGCCTCAACATGCTGCCGGACGACCGCCTGGGCCACTCGCTGGACCCGGGCGTCCAGGGTCGTGATCACTGTCAGGCCCCCTCGGGTGACCACGTTCCGGCCGTATCGGACCTCCAGAAGGTGCCGGACATAGAGCAGAAAATGGGGAGCAATGTCGGGAGTTTCCATAGGATGGAATACCAACGGCTCAGCGTAAGCGGCTGCCGCCTCATTCGGCGTGATGAACCCGTTACGCTCCATCAGAGCCAACACTAAACCCTGTCTCGCCTTGACTCGTCTCAGATTCCCCGGCGCCAAAGGGTCCAGATCGCGGGGCACTTGAGGTAACGTGGCCAGGAGCGCGCTCTCGGCCAACGTGAGGTCTGCCGCGGGCTTGCCGAAGTACACGCGCGCGGCCGCTTCGGCACCGTACGCCTGGTGCCCATAGTAGACCACGTTCAGATACATCTCCAGGATCTCATCCTTGGAGAACTGACGGGTCAGCCTACGAGCCAGAGCGGCTTCCCTCACTTTACGGTCTACCGAGCGTTCCAGGCGCTCCTCGTACGTGAAGGCGATGTTACGGGCCAGTTGCTGAGTAATGGTCGAGGCGCCGGAGATGGCCTTCCCGCTCTTCGCGTTCTGGAACACGGCCCGAGCGATTGCAGCCCAATCCACGCCGGGATTGGTGTAAAAGGTCTTATCCTCCGTCGCGATGGTCGCTTGCCGCAAAGCAGGGGCGATGCGAGCCAGTGGGACCCAATATCGTCGGCCTTCATCCCAAAACTCGCCTAGCAAGACGCCGTTGCGGTCGTATACACGAGTGGTGCGAAAGAGCTTTGGCGGCGGTCCGGGCAGCCCCGCCATGTACGACTCCACGGCCGCCGCCAGATGAGCACTGACATCTTCCGAGGTATTTGGATCAGGCAATGGCTGGGTGCACGCCACTGGAAGGGCTGCCAAGATGAACACCAGGACGAGCAGCCATCTCCAGGTCATCCGGGGTACCATCTACTCACCCTCTGTTTTTGCCAGGGGGACACTGAGAGCCAGCATATCGCGTATCATCAAGACGTCAGAGAGGGGAAGAAGTTCCCGCGACGAGGAGGCCCCCTCGAATGAATACGAGACAGGGATGAGTCGACTACGGCCGAGACGTCTGGGGATGATCCGCTGGAGAAGGGATCCTGCCCATCATAACAGGAATGCGCTGGGATGTGGGTTGAAACCCGAAGCGGCGGTACAGCCGCTCCGATTGGCGGTTGCTCTGCTGCGTGTTAAGCATGACCAAAAAGGCGCCAGCGTTCTGACAATAAGACAGGGCATCGGCAAGCAGAATCTGTCCGATGCCCTGTCCCTGCTCATCCGGGTGGACGGCCAAACGGTATACTTGCCCTACATCGCGCTGGACGTTGCTACAGGCATAGCCGACCACCTCACCACTGCGTTCGGCGACTACGAAATGCCCACTAGTAACGAGGAATTCGACCATCTCCCTGCTGGTAAGCCGCCACAGAGGGGAGAAAGCATCCGTATCTAGCGCGACAAGCGCGGGGA
>JAGHDS010000326.1 GCA_021159845.1 Anaerolineae bacterium | reverse complement strand
CCACCGGCTAACGGGCGTCTGCCCCACTGTAGCTATTCACATCCCCTGGGACAAGGTGGACGACTGGGGCCAGGTCACCTCTTATGCAAATTCCCTGGGGATCAAGATCGGGGCGGTGAATCCTAACGTCTTCCAGGACGATGATTACAAACTGGGCTCTGTGTGCAACCCAGACCCTGCCGTCCGTCGAAAGGCCATCGATCACATGTTGGAGTGCATCGACATCGCCAAAGCGGTAGACTCCAATATCCTGAGCCTTTGGTTCGCCGACGGTACCAACTACGCCGGGCAGGATTCCTTCCGGGCCCGGAAGAGCCGCATGGAGGACGCGCTGGCGGAGGTCTACGCGGCGATGCCGCCCGATATGCGCATGTTGATCGAATACAAGTTCTTCGAGCCCGCCTTTTATCACACGGATCTGCCCGACTGGGGCACTTCCTACATGATGGCCCTCAAACTCGGCCCACAAGCCCAAGTCCTGGTTGATACTGGCCATCACCCTCAGGGTACCAACGTCGAACACATCGTGGCCCTGCTGCTAGACGAGGGACGGTTGGGCGGGTTCCACTTCAACGCCCGCAAGTACGCTGATGATGATCTGATCGTCGGCACCATCAATCCCTTCGAGCTATTCCTCATCTTCAACGAGCTGGTCGCGGCCGCGCAGGACCCCGATCCCACCATATCCCAGTGCGCCCGTAACGTAGCCTACATGATCGACCAGTCGCACAACATCGAGTCCAAGATCGAGGCCATGATCCTATCCGTGGTCAATGTCCAGACCGCTTACGCCAAGGCGTTGCTGGTCGATCGGCAGGCACTCGCCGAGGCGCAACAAAAGGGCGACGTTCTGGGCGCTCACGAGATCCTGGCCCAGGCCTACGAGACCGATGTGCGCCCGCTGTTGGCGCAGGTGCGCGTGGAAATGGGATTGGATCCTGATCCCATCGCTGCTCACCGGGCCTCAGGTTACGAGGAGAAGATCGCCCGAGAGCGCGGTACGGGTGAGGGCTCTGCCGGCGGATATCCTGGTGCTTGAGGTGAATCCGGTGAACGCGCAAACTAAACAAGAGGTACTCTCCCGTTTGATCTGGATGTCCAGAGAGCTGGGAAGGCCTGAGCTGGACTATGCCATCCTGGGCGAGGGGAACACCTCCGCCCGGATCGACGAGGGAACGTTCTTTGTGAAGGCCAGCGGCGCCGAACTGCGCACCCTGGATGAATCCGGCGTAGTCGAGGTCTCGTTGAAGAGAGCACTGGCCTTGCTGGATGCTGAAGATGTCTCCGATGAGGCCGTGAAGGCTGGGCTGGCTGCGGCCAAGATCGATCCCGCGACGCCGCGTCGGCCCTCGGTGGAAACAGTGCTTCACGCGCTGGCGCTGACCGAGGGTGGCGCATCATGGGTTGGACACACCCATCCCACCGCCGTCAACGCGATTCTCTGTTCCCAGGCGGCGGTGGCGGCATACGCCGGGCGTCTCTTCCCCGACGAGATCGTGGTATGCGGCCCGGCTCCAATCTTCGTGCCCTACACAGATCCCGGCGTGCCGTTGGCGCGCCGGGTGCGCGATGAGATCCATGCCTATCTCGACCGGTGGGGTGAGCCGCCTAAGGTGATCCTCATGCAGAACCACGGCCTCATTGCGTTGGGAAAAAGCCCTCAGGAAGTCCTGAACATTACAGCAATGGCGGTCAAGACAGCTCGCGTGCTGGCGGGCACGTACGCGTTGGGCGGTCCCCATTTCCTCACCGAGGAGCAGGCCGCCCGCATTCACACCCGCCCAGATGAGGCCTATCGACGTCAGACGCTGAGCTCGCAATAAGCAGCAACCGGGAGGAACAGAACGTTCATGACACGTACGGTCAAACTCGATATCGGCATCAACGGCGCCTTCCTCACCCGGCGCTGGGAGGAGCCAGAGAACTGGGTTCGCCTGACGGCGGAGCTTGGTTACCCGTATCTGGAATTCTGCGGCGATGTTATTGACCCCTTCTTCAGCGGGGATAGAGCCTACCAGCTACGTGCGGCAGAGGCCGCCCGCCGCGCGGCCGAGCGCTATGGCGTCACCATCAGCGACTACTACACCGGAATGGCCACCCATCGCTTTCACGGGCTCTCTCATAGCGATCCCTCCGTGCGCGCGCGTATGCGGGAGTGGATCGTCCAGGCTATGGACATCACCCTGGCGTTGGGGGCCACTCGACTGGGCGGCCACTGGGACGCCCTCTCCGTTGAAGTGCTTGCTGATCCCGCCCGCACTCAAGAAGCTGTGGAACGGCTACACGATACGTTTCGCAGGTTATGCGAGATCGCAGAGCGGAAAGGTCTGACAGCTCTGTACAATGAGCAGATGTACATCCCCAGCGAGATCCCGTGGACGATCGAACAGGCCTTTCAGTACCTGGAAGCAGTGAACGGAGCTCCCAGCCCCGTCCGGAGGGTCCCGCTTTATGTCACCATCGACGTGGGACATCAAGCAGGGATGCACTATGGCGCCGCGGGCGACGACCTGGATTACACCGCGTGGCTGCGTGCCCTGGCGCCAGTCAGCGAGGTCATTCACCTGCAACAGACGACGCCAGATGGTAGCCATCACTGGCCGTTTACCCAGGAATACAACGAGCGCGGGCACATTAAAATCCAGAAGGTATTGGATGCCATCCAGTGGGCTCATGAGCACTGGGCAGAAAACCGGCTCAGCGAGATCATGGAGCCGGTGCAGCAGCATTTCCTGATTGCCGAGATTATCCCCGGATCGACCGTCACCGAGGAACGGCTGCTGCGAGAGCTGAAGGAGTCGGCCCAATACCTGCGCCAATTCGTGCCGGAGGGAGGGCTGGCCTGGACGTTCGAGAGATAGACGAAAGGACGGAAGACAAAGGGTAACAGACGAAAGACGAGGGAATGATGGCAGAGCAAGGAAAGTGGGAGCGCTATCGCTCGGGGCAGGGGCCGATCCCCGAGCAACAGTGGCTATGGCCCCTCTACGGGGCGGGATTCGAGCGGTTGGGCGTGAACGACCAGCCCATCCAGGTGCCCGTACGACACCCTGGCCCGGATCAACTTCTGGTCCGCCACGACGCGGTGGGGATATGCTTCTCCGATATCAAGATCATCCGCCAGGGGGGGAGCCATCCCCGACTGGTCGGCCGTGACCTGGAGAAAGAACCCGTGGTCATGGGACACGAGGTCGCGCTGACTGTGGTCGAAGTGGGCGAGAATCTACGCGACCAGTTCCACGTCGGCGAACGTTACGCGGTGCAGGCGGATATCTACTACAAAGGGCAGGGAATGGCCTACGGCTATCGGCTCCAGGGTGGCTATTCCCAGTATGCCGT
>JAGHDS010000075.1 GCA_021159845.1 Anaerolineae bacterium | reverse complement strand
TGTCAGGAGTACGGATTGGGCCTGATCCCGTGGAGCCCTCTGGCCAGTGGTATGTTGGGAGGGGCTTTGCAGAAGGCCGCGGAGGGACGCCGGGCGTCGGAGGGCGTGCAGAAGCGGATCGAGGAGCATCGGGAGCAGCTGGAGAAGTATGAGGCGTTGTGTCGTGAGCTGGGCGAGGAGCCGGCGAACGTCGCGCTGGCCTGGCTGCTGCACAATCCCGTCGTGACGGCGCCGATCATTGGCCCGCGGACGATGGAGCAGCTTGAGGGTAGCTTGAGGGCTTTGGAGATCAAGTTGTCCGACGAGGTGTTGAAGAAGCTGGACGAGATATGGCCCGGCCCCGGTGGTCCGGCTCCCGAGGCCTACGCCTGGTAAGACGGGGTTACCCCGGGGATGAGACGGATGGCAGCCATCTTGCTCCTGGCCCTGGGATGGATGAGGGGCGAACAAGGTCATGTTCGCCCCTTGTTGGTTGTGTTGTGGAGGAGATGATGCAGTACCGTGATCTTGGACGAACGGGGTGGAAGGTCTCCGCGGTTAGCTTCGGCGCTTGGGCGATCGGCGGGACGTGGGGCCCTGTTGATGATCGGGAGTCATTGAGGACATTGCATCGAGCCGTGGACATGGGGATTAACTTCTTCGACACGGCCGATGTGTATGGGGATGGCCGTAGTGAGCGGTTGCTCAGCCAGCTTCGTAGGGAGCGCAGCGAGCCCATTCATATCGCTACCAAGGCCGGGCGTCGGTTGTCTCCACATACGGCGGATGGATACAACAAGGAGAATCTAAGCCGGTTCGTCGAGCGCAGCCTCAAGAACCTGGACGTGGAGTGCATCGATCTCCTGCAGCTCCACTGTCCGCCCACTGAGGTGTACTACCGTCCGGAAGTCTTCGGCGCTTTGGATGACTTGGTGCGTGAGGGGAAGATTCGTTATTACGGAGTCAGCGTGGAGAAGGTCGAAGAGGCGCTGAAGGCGATCGAATATCCTGGCGTGCAGACGGTGCAGATCATTTTCAACATGTTCCGTCACCGTCCGGCGGAGCTGTTCTTCCGCGAGGCTCAGCGCCGCAAGGTGGGCATCATCGCGCGCGTCCCGCTGGCCAGTGGCCTGTTGACAGGCAAGATGACCCGGGAGACGACCTTCGCCCCCGATGATCACCGCAGCTTCAACCGCGATGGGAAAGCCTTCGACCGTGGGGAGACGTTCTCCGGTGTCGATTTCGAGGTTGGGCTGCGGGCTGTGGACGAGCTGAAGCCGTTGGTGCCGCCAGGGTGGACGATGGCGCAGCTCGCCTTGCGGTGGGTCTTGATGTTCGACGCGGTCTCGTGTACGATCCCGGGGGCTAAGCATCCGGAGCAGGTGGAGGATAACGCCCGGGCCGCCGACATGCCGCCGCTCACCGGAGAGCAGATGGCGAGGGTGCGGGAGATCTACGACCGTTATATTCGAGAGCAGGTTCACCATCGCTGGTAGGGAGGTTCCAATGATTCCGAAATTGACCTTTGGTCGCACTGGTCACGAGAGTACGAGGGTCTTGTTTGGCGGGGCGGCTTTCAGCCGGGTGACGCAGGAAGAAGCCGACCAGACTATGGAGCTGTTGCTTAAGTACGGGATTAACCACATTGATACGGCGGCCAGCTATGGGGCGTCGGAGGATCTCATCGGGCCGTGGATGGAGAAGCATCGCCAGGACTTCTTCCTCGCTACGAAGACGGGCGAGCGCACGTATGAGAAGGCCAAGGCGGAGATCCATAGGTCGTTAGAGAGGTTGCGGGTGGACTATGTAGACCTGCTTCAGCTCCACGCTTTGATCGACCCGGAGGAATGGGAAATCGCGATGGGGCCGGACGGCGCGCTGAAGGCGGCGATCGAGGCCAGGGAGGAGGGGATCGTCCGCTTTATAGGCGTTACCGGGCATGGTGTCATGGCGCCGGTGATGCATCTGCGGAGCCTGGAACGCTTTGATTTCGACTCAGTGCTGTTGCCTTACAATTACATGATGATGAAGAACCCCGAGTACGCCGCGAACTTTGAGAAACTTGTGAGCGTGTGTCAGGAGCGCAATGTGGCCGTGCAGACGATTAAGTCGCTTGCTCGTGGACCGTATGATGCATACGGTGGGGAGAGAACTCACGCCGTGTGGTATAAACCGTTGGAGGAGCAGGAGGATATCGACCGTGCGGTTCACTGGGTACTGGGGCGCCCCGGCGTCTTCCTCAACTCCGCGGGGGATATTCACCTCCTGCCCAAGATTTTAGATGCGGCGAATCGTTTCGATGGCCGACGTCCCTCGGATGAGGAGATGGAGGCGATGGCCGCCCGGCTGGACATGCGCCCTCTGTTTACCTAGGGAGCTTGAGTGATCCCCTGGGCGTGTTTCGGACGCGCTCTGCCATACGGAAAGTTGTCGTTGTGAATGAATGGCCCCTGGTCTCTCGCGAGGCTGGGGGCCTTGGCCTTTCATGGGGAGGCTCCCCAAATGCCTTGGAGGGGGTATCGAAGTAGCGGAGAGCGTGGATCGGGAAATATAGGGTGTAGAGCGGGGAGGTGCCTTCTTGGTGGAGGCTTGCAGGTGTGCGGGGCTAATGCTATGATGCGGGCGAGGTCATCTAATGGAGGCCGTTGAGGCCGGGGAGGAGAACATGAGGCCGATAAGCAAAGTGGCACCGGGCTGGTGGGATTATACCACGCTCGACCGAGAGCTCCTGGATGATGCCGCACGGTTGACGGCGGACGACTTGCTGGGGCTGAGCCGGGAGGGATTTACCGTCCGGTTTTACGACACCGTCGAGGAATTCTACCTGGCTGAGGCGTTGGAGTACATCACTGCCTGGATGCAGGCCACAGACGATGAGCCGGCCGGCATCTGTGGCCCTATCGGCCCCACTGAGCAACTGCCATTGGTGGCGCGCCTGGTCAACGAGCTGGGGATCTCGCTGCGGAACTGTCACTTCTGGGGCATGGACGAATGGGTTGTGGATGGCAGAGAGGTTGGGATGGATTTCCCGCTCAGCTTCGCCAGGACGGATATGGAGCTGTGTTTCAACCGCATTCGCCCGGAGCTGGCCATGCCCGCGGAGAACATCCACTTTCCGAAGGCGGACCCTACGGAGTACATCAAGAG
>JAGHDS010000489.1 GCA_021159845.1 Anaerolineae bacterium | reverse complement strand
CTTTGATGATGAACGGTGCCTCTATCTGAACGAAATCCACTCCCACGCTTTGTTTGAAGCGATCCACTAGCGATTGGGTGGCGGCTTCCAGCGTCTCTTGTGTGGGTGGGGCGATGGGGGGCGTCCCAATCACATCATCCGAGCAAACGCTCCCATATACGTCCCGGTAGTGGTGGATGCCGATGTAGATGGGTTTAATCTTCACAATGCCCCTTGTCATGATCCGGCCTCCTTGTTGCTCACTTGTGTAAGCGGATGTGCTCGGCCAGAGCGTCGATGGCGTCGTTGTCGGGCAATACGCCGATCTCCATCCGGTATTCCCGTTTCTCTCCCGGCTGTAGGGTGACCAGCGTGCCCCGCTCTCGCTCGGCCGCGCGGCCCATTACCAGGCAGTTCGCTGGCTCGATGCCGACCACGTACGTCCCCGCTCCCATCTGTTTCCACTCGATCAGCCGGGGGAGTTCAGCCTGGCGATATCGGATGTATGCTCCAAAGCCGCGCCCGCCGTCCAATGAGCGGTTGGCTAAAGCCACCGTCACATACCCGTCGGCGTCCGCCCGCGCTTCGTGGAAGAAGACCTGTTCCGCATAGCCCGGCTGTGGCGCACCGAAGTGGGCGTGCTGATCCAGGCCCGGGGCTGCCACGGCATCGCGCGGTTCGACCCTGATAGATGGGGCGATCAACTCGGCCCCCTCGTCGATCAAAGGCCAGCCGAAGTTGCAATGATATAGCATCATGTGTGGTGTGGGAAGGTGTCCGATATTCTCCACGGTGTCCTCGATGAACAGGCGGGATTCGCCCAGTCGGGCGGATATGCGGCGGGCCAGCAGCAGGTCCTCACCGAAGATCACGGTCTCCCGCATCTTCCCCTGTATCCAGATCACGTATTCATCGCCGTCCCACCCGGCGTCCGCGTACACATGGCGGGCGGGGATGTGTCCGATGCGCCCATGCAATCCCAGCGCTTCGCCCTGATCCTCGCAGGGGGCGCCCACCTGGGTTAGTCCGCACGTGGCCACCAGGCCGCCGTGGAAGGTGCGCAGCCACCCGAGGCCCTCCGGCTCGTAGAACGTGGGGGCGGGCTCGCCCGGCTGGGCCTGCCAGGCCAGCGCACGACCGTTGTACGTGGCTGAGCCGATGTCCATCCCGCGGTCCAGGAGCACGGTAAAGGAGAAGCCGCTGCCCGTGTGCACGTCGGCGACGCGGACGCCGCGCTCGGGGCCGTCGGCCAGCTCTGCCAGCCGCACCCCGGCCACTTGTCGCATGTCCCCGACCCGTTGTAGCAACTCCTCGCGGGATAGCGAACGTCCGTAGAGGTTTATCATAATTTCTCCCTGTTGATGCGCTTATAAGTCTACGCTTCGTCCTCTCGATCACTCGTGTCGCTGTAGCGGCACGTTATGGGAAGTAACGATAAATGTCTCTCCGGTGCAGAAACCGAACGAAGATCACCGTATCGTCAAGCACCTCGACGCCTATCCGATAATCCCCAACACGGATGCGATAGAATGTCTCGTAGCCACGGAGTTTCATCAGGCCCAGTACCTCATGTAGGTTGGAAGCCCTTTTGACCTCATCAATTACTTGTTGTACCTGGCGACGAATCTTCTTGCTACGAACGCGTTTCAAGTCGCGGAGAAAAGAGGCTTCGTAAGCAACCTGCATGGTCACTATGCTTCCAGTACAGAGCGGATTTCATCTTCGCTAACGAATTCGTTCTTCCGCCCCGCGCGGATAGCGTTGGCCAACGCTATCTCTTCAATCGCTTCCATGACCAGCTCATGAAACTCAGATCTCCGTTCCTCTAACAACTCAACAAGGACTTGCCGTATCAGGTTCTTGACCTGTTCTTCGTCCAAAACGGGTGCAGGCATTTGGAATGCTCCTTTCATATACGTTGAGGAGCGTCCGTCCCGTTACTTCGCTCTGTTTGGGGGATGGTCCGGCCGATTCTCATGGCGCCCTCAAAACGTCTGATGCTCTGTACGGGCAATGATCTCGTCTTGCAGCGCCTTGCTCAGATCACAGAAGTAGTCGCTGTATCCTGCCACACGCACGATCAGGTCGCGGTATTGGTCCGGGTTCTTCTGGGCTGCTCTCAGCGTGTTGGCATCGACAACGTTGAATTGAACATGGTGCCCATCCAGCCGAAAGTACGTTCGGATCAGCCGCACGAGGTTGTCCAGATCATCGTCGTTTTGGAGCAATTGCGGCGTGAACTTCTGATTGAGTAGCGTGCCGCCGGTGCGGGCGTGGTCCATCTTCGCCACCGATTTCAGGACCGCCGTTGGACCGCGTCGATCTGCTCCCTGGACGGGGGAGACGCCTTCGGAGAGCGGCATTCCTGCCTTGCGCCCTTCCGGCGTGGCCCCGATCACCGATCCGAAGTAGATATGGACCGTAGTCGGCAGTAAGTTGATGTGATATTCCCCGCCTTTGGTATTGGGCCGGCCATCAATCGCGTTGAAGTAAAGGTCGAACAGGGTGCGCATGATCTCATCGGCGTAATCATCATCGTTGCCGTAACGGGGCGTCCTGTTCACCAGCATCTGCCGTAGCCGCTCGCGTCCCTCAAAGTTATCTCGCAGGGCAGCCAGCAATTCCTCCATCGTGATCGTCTTCTGATCGAAGACATGGTACTTGATAGCCGTCATCTCGTCCGTGATGCTGCCCAATCCCACGCCCTGGATGTAGGTCGTGTTGTAGCGTGGGCCCCCGTTATGGTAGTCCTTGCCGGTGGCGATGCAGTCGCTGATGAGGATCGATAGGAATGGGGCGGGCATGTAACGAGCGTACAGCCTCTCGATGACGTTGTTGCCTCGTATTTTGATGTCGATGAAGTAGTTGAGCTGCTTCCTGTACGCTTCGAGCAGGTCATCGAAGGACTGAAATTGCGTTGGATCGCCCGTCTGCAGCCCGATTTGCTTCCCGGTGCGTGGATCGACGCCGTTGTTGAGAGTGAGTTCGAGTATCTTGGGCATGTTGAAGTAGCCGGTCAGGTTGTAATTTTCCTTGCCGAAGGCGCCCACTTCCACGCAGCCGCTGGAACCCCCTTCCCGGGCGTCGATGATGGATTTGCCCTGGCGCACAAGCTCCTGAACGATGAGGTCGGCGTTGAACACGGATGGCTGTCCGAATCCCGTGCGGATGATTCGCGCCGCTCGCTTGATAAACTGGTCGGGGTTCTTCTTGCTGACCTGGATGGTGGCGCTGGGCTGTACGAGCCGCATCTCCTCCACGACGTCCAGGATCAGGTACGTCACGTCGTTGACACCGTCCGATCCATCCGGCCGTAGCCCACCCAGGTTGACCTGGGCGAAATCGGTGTACGTGCCGCTCTCCTCCGCCGTGACCCCTACTTTGGGCGGCGCTGGCTGATTGTTAAACTTGATCCACAGGCACTGAAGCAGTTCCTCCGCCTGTTCCCGGGTGAGCGTGCCGTCCTCCAGCCCTTTCTTGTAGAAGGGATATAGGTGCTGGTCCAGGTGGCCAGGGCTGAAGGCATCCCATGTGTTTAGCTCCGTCGTCACGCCCAGGTGAACGAACCAGTAGTACTGGATGGCTTCCCAGAAATCCCGTGGTGGGTGAGCGGGGACGTGTGTGCATACCTCGGCGATGCGTTCCAACTCTTTGCGACGTTGTGGGTCCCTCTCTTGGGCGGCCAGCTCCCTGGCCTTCTCCGCGTGGCGCTCTGCGAACCGGATCAGAGCGTCGGCGCTGACGAGCATCGCCTTGAGCTCTTCCTGCTTTTCGTAGGCCTCTGGGTCGTTGAGGTAGTCAAGGTTGTCCAGGCTTTCCTGTATCTCCCGCTTGAAGTCCAGGAATCCCTTATGGTATATCTTGCCGTCCAGCACAGTGTGGCCTGGCGCTCGCTGCTCCATGAACTCGGTGAAGACGCCTGCCTCATACGCGTTCTTCCATTCCTCCGTCATCTCCTGGAAGAG
>JAGHDS010000096.1 GCA_021159845.1 Anaerolineae bacterium | reverse complement strand
TGGTTATGGACGATCCTCGTTCCCCAGTCCCCCCTCTCTCGCGCCCGGAAGGAGGGAACTTGACTCGGCTTGTGGCGGCAGCGCGGCTAATCTCTCTCACCCCAACGGTGAGCGGTTGCTTCCAGTATGTGGTTGGCAATATCCACTAATATCTGCTATACTTACGCCTGAGGGCATAGTTCCAATTCGTATATGAGGAGTGGTTCATCAAGCGAGAAGGAGTCCACAGATGAGAACCAGGCTTCAGCTCGTCACGTGGGGAATGCTGTTGGCGCTTGTGGTCACTGCCGTCCTCCCTCCCATCGCCCAGGCGCAGCCGGCTGCGCGGGGTCGGGCTAGCGAGATCATCCATCGCGTCCGGCGAGGAGAGACCCTTGCCTCTATTGCTGCCAGATACCATATTTCCATAGCGCAGTTGGCCGCTTATAATGGCTTGCGTAATCCCAACTTCGTGTATGTAGGGCAACGATTACGCATTCCTGGCAGGCAATCGCAACCGACCCCTTACGCGGCCAGCTTCAAGATCCACATCGTTCGCCCGGGAGAGTATCTGGCTCTGATTGCAGCACGGTATGGGACGACGGTGAATGCCATCTTGCGAGCGAATCGGCTCCTCAACCGTAACGTCCTCTACGTAGGGCAGCGACTGCGCATCCCAGTGCCTTCCTCACGTCCCCCCACGCCTACGCCGCAAACCGTGTCGAAGCAAGTGGCTCCAGCCGTTCAACCACCTCGGCTACCTACTCCGGTGCCGACGTCTACGCCTCTGCCTACGTCGACATTCACGCCGCGGCCTATCCCCCAGTTGCAACCGACACCCGTGCCTCAACTACAACCGACATCGACACCCACACCCACACCCACCTTGGCTCCACGCCCCACTCGGGCTGCGACATCTGTACCTCGCATCCATGTCGTCAGGCGAGGGGAGTTCATCGCTAGCATCGCGCGGCGATACGGTGTGAGCGCTCAGGCACTCATGGAAGCTAATCATCTGAGGAATCCCAATGTCGTTTACCCCGGGCAGAAGTTACTCATCCCTGCACGTGAAGCGGGAGCTCATCCCTCGCCTACGCCCGTTCATACCGTAAGCGCGCGTCGGTCGACAGTACGAGCGCAAGCGAGTGGAAAGTGGATCGATGTCAACGTCCGTACACAGACGCTCACTGCTTATGAGGGTAACCGGGCAGTGCTCACAACTAAAGTCAGCACTGGGTTGCCACGTACGCCTACCGTGTTGGGCCGATTCCGGATCTATGCTAAGTTCCGTGCGCAAACTATGTCTGGACCTGGATATTATTTGCCCAACGTTCCTTATGTGATGTATTTCTACGGAGGCTATTCCATTCACGGGACCTATTGGCATCACAATTTTGGCCACCCTATGAGTCATGGATGCGTGAACATGCGTACATCGGAGGCCCGGTGGCTTTACGGTTGGGCCCCCGTGGGAACGCTGGTTGTTATACATCGCTAGTGCTGTGGTAGCGGACTGTGTAGCTGTTCCGTAAATAGAATGGATGAACGCTGATGACGCAGAAGGAGCCGATCTACGCAGATGAAAAAGTAAAATCAGGATGATCCGTGAGGATCTGCGTAGATCAGCGTCATCTGCGTTCTTATGCTCATCGGTATCGACCATCCATTTTCATCGTTATGTGGTGTGCAACTGCTCATGGGGACTGTTCACCGTTCCCTTACTGTGTAGACCAAGAGGCGCCTGACTCCTGCAGCCAGGCGCCTAGGTTGGTTCATTAGGGGGTGTTTCGGTAACTTGCTTGGGGCGGAATCTATCATCCTCGGCCAGGAGCTTCTGTAGGCCCTTTTGGAGATCTACTCGCGGTTGATATCCTAGCAGAACCCGTGCTTTCTCCAGGTTGGCGACCAGCCTGGAGACTCCTCCAGACTGCTTCTCGTTGTATAGGACCGAGAGTCGGCGGCCCGTAATTTTCCCGATCATACGCACCAGGGTATTGATACTTACCTCTTCACCAGACCCAACGTTGATGATTTGTCTGTCTACATCAGGTGCCATTGCGGCGGATATCAGCGCTTCAACCACATCGTCGATATAGACGAAGTCGCGGGTTTGGGTCCCATCGCCGAAGACGACCAGAGAGCCTCCGTTTAGAGCTTGTCTCAAGAATTGTGGAATGACCGGGGCATGTACTGGTGGGATGGGCTGCCCAGGACCATAGGCATTGAAGATGCGCAATGCCACCGTCTCGATGTCATAAAGCCGTCCCAGTGTGAAGACATAATACTCGGCAGCGATCTTGCTCACGGCGTAGGGAGCCAGCGGATTGGGCCGCATGGTTTCATCGACGGGCTGCCTGGGCTGATCCCCATATACGGTTCCCGATGAGGCTAGCACGACCCGATGGACGCCAACATCTCTCATGGCCTCCATCAAGGCCACTGTTCCTCCTACGTTTACGTCATTGTACTCCCTTGGGTAAGCGACTGATTCCGCTACGGATACCCGAGCGGCCAGATGGAAGACGCACTGCACCCCCTGCAAGAGCGTCCAGAGCTTGGGACGGTCACGTACGTCTCCCCGAGTGAAGAGGGCTTCTGGAGGAAGACGCTCGGGATTGCCGGCACTGAGGTCGTCCAGCACACGGACATGATGTCCATCGGCGACTAACCGATGAGCCAGCGCGGAGCCTAGAAATCCAGCACCACCAGTGATGAGTACACGCATATCTCCCTCAGCTTATCGATCACCCAGCCAGGATTAGAACAGATGCTTGGAATGGGGAGGCAGGACAATTCCAGTATAAAACGGAGCGAGGGCCCCCGTCAAATCGGTTTGTGGCAGGGGTGAGAAATCCGGCTCCCCAGAGAAGCTGGATTTCTT
>JAGHDS010000434.1 GCA_021159845.1 Anaerolineae bacterium | reverse complement strand
TGGGATGGCGCGGACTGGCGCATCCTGCGTCCGCTGATGAGGGCGGGATACATGCCTAATCTGACCGCGCTGGTGGAATGCAGCGCCGTGGGTGATCTGCTCTCCACCCAGCCGGCCGTGACCGGCCCCGCCTGGAGCAGCTTCATGACGGGGAAATCGCCAGCGCGCCATGGGTTGCTGAGCTGGCAGCGACCGTTGAACGCATCGCTGGAGCGGCCGTGGGTCAACGCCAGCGAGCTGCAGGGGCCCACGATCTGGGACCTGCTGAGCCGGGCAGGGCTACGGCTGGGCGTTCTCAACGTACCGTTGACCTTCCCACCGCCGCGGATTCATGGTGAGCTCATTTCCGGGCTGTTGACTCCCAGCACCGCCTCACAGTTCACACATCCCGCCGGTCTGCGGGAGGCGTTGCTTGCCAAACGCCCCAGCTATCGCATTGACGTCGATCTCCAACACACTGAATGGGACACCCGCTCGCCGGAAGGGATCGAGCAGTTCCTGGCCGAGGTCAACCTGGCGCTGTCCGATCGCCAAGCCGCGCTGGATTTCCTGTGGTCGCATGGCCCCTTCGACGTGTTCATGGTCGTGTATGAGACGCCCGATCGGCTACAGCATCCCCTCTACCAATTCGTGGCCAGTCAGCCTACCGAGGTACGTCCTGACTGGGATGATATCCGATATGCCGTTTACCAGATCTTCAAGCGGCTGGACGCGGCCTTGGGAGACCTGCTCTCCCGGGTGGATGAGGACACGCTGGTGATCCTGCTGTCCGATCATGGCTTCGGCCCGCTGCGGGCGGTGGTGCACCTCAATGACTGGCTGGCCCAGGCCGGGTACCTACGCTGGGAGGCCAGAGCCAATACGGCTCGCTCCGTGCTGCGACGGGCGCTGGCGCCCGTGCGGCGGCGATTACCTCAGCGATGGGTGCGTCGCGGCCGGGCGGTTTTCTCCCCCCTGCGCCTTACGGACTGGGGCCGGACAGTCGCCTACAGTGGGTTGCCCACCGAGGAGGGGATATGGATCAACGTGCGCGGCCGGGAGCCCTTCGGGCAAGTGGAACCCGGAGCGACGTATGAGAGGTTGCGTGATGAGATCATCGAGGCGGCGCTGGCGTTACGCGATCCACTCACGGGCCAACCCATCGTGCGGACGGCACAGCGCCGTGAGGAGGTCCACGATGGCCCGTTCGTGGAGAGGGCTCCCGATATCGTGCTCACGTTGCATGAGGGGTACAAGGTGACGCCCGGGCGCGCTACCCGCGGCCTGGTGGACGATGTGGAAAAGATGGGACGTGGCATCCACCGACGCGAGGGGATACTGGCCATCACGGGCCCGGACATCTCAACCGGGGAGATCACGGGTGCCGCGTTGCCCGACATGCTGCCCACGATCTTGGCTCACTTAGGATTGCCGTTGACCGAGGAAATGGATGGCCGACCGCTGTTCGGCGCCGAGGATGTCTCGATCAGATCATCGGAGCCGTCAGGACAGGAGTCGGCGTACGACTACACCGATGAAGAGGCCGCGCTTATCGAAAAGCGCTTGGCCGACCTGGGGTATCTGGAATGAAATCAAAACGTGTATGGGTAATCGGATTGGACGGGGCGCCCTGGTCGTTGTTGCGCCCCTGGGCCGAGGCGGGGTTATTGCCGACGCTGGTCCGCTTGATGAAGGACGGTGCCTGGGGGGATCTGGAATCGACGATCCAGCCGCTGACGGCGTGTGCGTGGAGTACGTTCATCACCGGGACGAACCCGGGGCAACACGGGCTCTTCGATTTCACTCGTCGGGTGCCGGGGACTTACCAGGTGGAGGTGGTCAATGGCGGCATGCGTCGCGGCGCCAGCTTGTGGCGAGTCCTGAGTGACGCCGGACGCCGCGTGGGCGTTATCAACGTGCCGATGACGTATCCGCCGGAGCCGGTGAACGGCTACCTCGTTGCCGGATTGGATACCCCTGGGCTTCACAGCCCGTATACGTATCCGCCGTCGCTGGCGGCGGAGATCGCCGACGAGCACCTGATCACGGTGAGCACGGCCGGCGTCACGCACGCAGAATACCTGGCTCGCACGCTGGATGCCGTGGACCGCCGATTCCGGGTGCTCCGCCGTTTGCTTGACCGGGAGCCGGTGGACTTCATGATGAAGGTCATCATGGAGACAGATGCCATCCAACATTGCTCGTGGCATCTGCTGAGTCAGCCTGATGCTCCCGGGCACGATGCCATCCTGCAAGTGTATCAATGCGTGGACCAGCGGCTGGGTGAGCTATTGAACGACATGCCGGATGGCACGACGCTGGTTATGATGTCCGACCACGGCGCCGGCCCTATCGACAAGGTGGTTTACCTGGACCGCTGGCTGGCAAGCGAGGGCTGGCTGCAGTTCAAGGCCCCTGGAGCGAGCACGTGGAAGGCTACGGCGACTCAGCGTGCTGTGGGGCTGGCACAACGTTATCTGCCACAGCGCGTGAAGGCGGCCCTGCGCGGCCGCATGGGGGCTCGCGCCCAGGTTGAGGCCGTGCTGCGCTTCGGAGCGGTGGACTGGCGCCACACACGCGCCTTTGCCTGGGGCAACCAGGGCAATATCATCCTTAACCTGGCTGGCCGGGAACCAGAAGGCATTGTACAGCCAGGCGCCGAGGCCGAGCGGCTTACGGACGAGATCATCGAGCGCTTGTACGCGCTGCGGGACCCGGAGAGCGGAGAGCCGGTGGTGGAGCGCGTCTACCGGCGTGAGGAGATCTACAACGGCCCTATGGTCCCGCTGGCCCCGGACCTCCTGATCCGGTGGAAAGAGGACCGGTACGTCGCCAAGACGCTGTACCACAGCCAACACGACGGCCCTATCTTCGGGAAGGAGTTGAAGTTCGGCCGCGCGGGCTCCACCCACGTGTTAGACCAGACGGGCACTCACACTCTGTACGGCATCTGCCTGCTGTACGGCGCGGGAGTGCGATCAGGCGCCCACATCCAGGGCGCTCGCCTGATGGACCTCGCCCCCACGATTCTGCACCTGATGGACGTCCCCATACCGGAGCAGATGGAGGGGCGCGTCCTGGACGAGGCGCTGGAGTCGGAGGCCGAGCCGTCCCACGTCGAGGAGGTAAGCCTGACCGCGCCGAAGCCCGCCGCCGCGCCCGCGGTGGTCACGTCCGATCGCCGCCCACGCGTGATGGTGCTGGGCCTGGATGGCGGCACGTGGGACCTGCTGGACCGGCTGATCGCCCAGGGGCACATGCCCAACCTGGCCGCCCTGCGCGAGCGATCGGCGTGGGGGCGATTGCACTCGACGACGCCGCCCTTCTCGGCCACTGCCTGGACATCCTTCCTGACGGGCGTGAATCCGGGGAAGCATGGCATCTTCGACTTCTGGTGGGGACGCGGTGGCGGTGGGACCCGCCGCCCGATCTCCAGCGGTATGATCGGGGTGCCACCGATGTGGACCCGGCTCACGCAGGCCGGCCGACGATCCGCCTTCCTCAACGTGCCCGTCACCTACCCGCCCCAGCCGCACAACGGGATCACCATATCCGGTATGCTCACCCCTAGCGAGGACGCGTCATACACCTATCCGCCGGAACTCAAGGCGCAGCTTCGCGAGGCCATAGGTGCCTATCGGGCCAACCCCTACGCGGCGATCACCCAGTCGAAATCGTTCTTGCGAGAGGCGCTGTATTGGGTCAAACAACGGGAGAAGGCTAATCGCTGGCTGTGGGAGCGGGAGCGATGGGACTTGTTCGTCAATGTGATCCAGGCCCCCGACCCGATCCAGCACTACTTCTGGACGTTCCTACAGCCCGATCATCCCGATTACAACGCGCCGGGGGCGGCCGAATTCCGAGAGCTGGCGTTGGAGGTCTTCCACGAGATCGACGAGATCATCGGCCAGCGGGTGGAGCTTCTGGACGAAGACACAACGTTGCTGATCATGTCCGATCACGGCGCAGGCGAGGCCACGCATTGGTTCAACTTGAACCGCTGGCTGAGCGAGCACGGCTGGCTGACCTTGCACGCGCCGGCCGTCAAGCAGGGCCTGTCCCGCATCGGGATCGACCAAGCGCGCGTGCTGAACGCGCTGCGACGGCTGGATCGCTTCAACCTGCGCGGCCGGGTGAACAACCTGGCTCGCGCCCGGCTGCGCGATCGACTGGACCGCATGGTCGCCCCGGAGATCGACTGGACGCGCACGCTAGCCTACTCCGGCAGCCCCTCCGCGGAGAGCATCTACCTGAACGTGGCTGGTCGAGAGCCCTACGGTATCGTCCAGCCGGGCGCGGAGTACGAACGCCTGCGCGATGAGATCGCGCAGGCGTTGCTTGAACTGCGTGGCCCCGATGGCAAGCCGGTCGTGGAGGCCGTCTATCGGCGAGAGGAACTCTACCACGGGCGCTTCCTCGACATGGCACCCGACCTGATCCTGGCCTTCGGCGAGCGGCCCTACCTGGTGTCGGAAGGGTTGTCCGGGGCGGAGCTGTTCCAGCCCATCCCCTTCGAGGCTGCTCGAGGGCGTCATCGTCCCTATGGCATCCTGTTGGCATATGGGCGCGGCGTAGACACGCCGGGACAGCGCCAGGGGGCGGAGATCATCGACATAGCGCCGACGATCCTGCGGCTGTTGGAGCTTCCCATGCCGGCGGAGCTGGACGGCCGCGCTCTGTCCGATTGGCTGACATTGCCTGAGGCAAAGCAGGCGGTAACATCCGAGGCGGAGTCAACACCGAGTGCTTCATCGGGTGATGCTTATTCGGAAGAGGACGTCGCAGCGATCGAGGAACGACTGAGGTCCCTGGGATACCTGGATTGAACGAAGCGATAGATGCCTGCCCAGACCTGTCCATCATCATCCTGAACTGGAACGCTCGGGATTACCTGCGCGCCTGCCTGAAGAGCATCGAGGCTCACCACGATGACCTGAACATCGAGATATGGGTGGTGGACAACGCCTCGAGCGATGGCAGCGTCGAGATGGTAAGGGATGAATTCCCGGGCGTTCACCTGATCGTCAATCAGGAGAACCGAGGCTTCGCCGCCGGGAATAACCAGGCGCTCCTGCGGGCGCGCGGCCGCTACCTGATGCTGCTGAATCCGGACACGGAGGTCACGCCGGGCGCTCTGCGATTATTGGTGCGGTTCCTGGAGGAATACCCGGAGGTGGGCGTCGTCGGGCCCCGCCTGACATCGCTATGGGGCAAGGTCCAGGGGGGAGCCGCCGGATACGAACCATCGCCGTGGACGGTGTTCAATCACGCGTTCCTGCTATATAAACTGTGGCCGAGGGCGTTCCGAAGCATCTGGCTGGCCGAGTCGCAGTATGCTCACGGCCGACCCATCCCCGTCGACTGGGTGTCCGGGGCGGCAATGGTCATCCGATCAGAGGTCGTGCAGCGAGTTGGCGGGCTGGATGAAGGATACTTCATGTACGCAGAGGACATCGAGTGGTGCACGCGCATACGTCGCGCCGGATGGAAGGTCTACTGCGTGCCCCAGGCCAGGATTATCCACCACATCGGCGGGAGCGCCAGGCAGCGTGGCCCCGGTTTCCATGCCCATAACGTGTACTCCCTCGACAGGTATTACCGCAGTCGATATCGGCCGGGCGTCGTGTGGCTGATCCACCTGTTCGCCCTAGGAGGCTTCCTGTTACGATGGGCCAGTCATGCCGCCCTATACGTGTTGCGACATGAGCGCGAGCACGAGGAGCAGAGCCGCCAATGGTGGGCCTGCGTGAAGGCCACGGCCCGCAGCCTGGCGATGAAGGACGAGGAACGAGAGACGAGGAACGGATGACCATTCCCGCTGGGGCCAGTTTTCAAGCCGAGCCACCTTTTCCGCTATATCGAATGTGACATTGTCCAACTACCTGCGGTATGGAGCGATGCCTGATGGCGGACCCTGTGCGTGCATTGTTCATACGCCTGGCCCAGCGAGCCAAAGGTGATCCCAACTATATGCCTGACCCGGCGTTGACCGGCCGCGCCTTGTTGTGGTTATTGCTCGGCCGCGGCTGGGCGTACTGGCGCGGGCTGTGGTGGCGGCCGCGACTGCGATCGGCGGGGGCACCAT
>JAGHDS010000371.1 GCA_021159845.1 Anaerolineae bacterium | reverse complement strand
GTCTGATGGTCGCCTCCTCGATGTCGTGGATCACCACGTTCATCCAACCCGTCGCGTAGGCCGATGCGTTGATGTCCTGCCCAAAGACCTTCACGTCGGCCACGTTGCCGGGGAGCTTCAGACGGCCGTTCTGCTTCTCGCCGTGCTTCTCCAGAAACCGGAGGTACGCCTTGACCAGCAGCCCGCCGGAACCACAGGTGGGGTCGTACACCGCCATCCCCGGCTCCGGTTCGAGGATGCGAGCCATGAGCACGCCCGCCATGCGAGGCGTGTAGAACTCGCCCGCGGATTGGCCTGCGCCCTCGGCGAACTTCCGCAGCAGATATTCGTAAGCCCGGCCCAGCACATCCGGCTCCACATCTCTGATCCCCAAACCAGATACCTCCTTGGGCAAGTCGATTAAGAGCTCGCGGAGCCCTCGATCAGACTGCGCGGGGAAATGGGCCGGTCCTCCTGAATCGAGCGCTCGACGGCCTCGATCATGGCCGTCACGGCCAGGCCATCCTCGGCCGGGATGGCAGGCTCACCACCGTCCAGCACGCAATCCACCATGCTGCGTAGCGCGCCCCACCACGTCGACGGCAGCTTGAAGCGCTTCCACAGCGCCGGCCGGGCGAACATGTGCTTCCCGAACTCATCCGAAGAGAGCTCGAATCCCTGCCGCTTCGCATCGAAATGCAACCGCCCTCGGCTGCCATAGATCGTCATCTCCGACTCGACGATATCGGGCCAGGCCTCCGGCAAGATCCAGGCTGTCTCGAAGGTCACAAAGGTGCGCTCAAAGCGCACGAGCGCCTGGATGGCATCATAGGCGTTGATCCCCTCGGCCGCCAACACCCGCTTCGTGCCAACGGCATACACTTCCTGGGCCTCCTGCCCTAGGAACCAGCGGAGTAGATCCATCGTGTGGGCGAAGAGAAACCACTGCGGCCCGGACTTGCCAGCCCAGGAGAGCATCTTCCGTGGCACCCAGATCGTATCGGCCAGCCGCACATGCGCCATGATGGGCTCGCCGATCTCGCCCGAGCGAATGGAATCCCGCACCGTGAGGAAGCCCGGGCTCCACCTCAGCCCCAGATTCACGGTCATCTTGACGCCCCGTCGGCGGGCGGCCTCCGCCATCTGCCGCGCCTCCCGCACGCTGGTGGCCAGCGGCTTCTCCACCACCACGTGCTTCCCGGCCTCGATCATCCGCATCGTCGGCTGGAAATGGGCGAAGTCCGGCGTCGCCACGCTCACCACATCCACCTCAGAGGCGGCAACCTCTTCAATGTCGGTGGTATATCGGCAGCCGAATCGCTCCCCAACGGCCCACGCCCGCTTTGAGTCAAGATCCATAACATAGACGAGTTCCGATCGTGGGTATTCGTGATAAGCCTCGGCATGCTGTTCGCCGATCAACCCCACGCCGATAACGGCAGCCTTCACCTTTCGCTGGCTCATATCCCCCTCCCAGTATCACGCAAACCGAGCCCAAGGGCTCTGCTAGTGCCTATCTCCTCTCACGCCTGCCAGTAAGCCGCTTCGTCCGTCTCCGGCGACCATGACAGTACTTGAATTTCAGACCACTGCCGCAAGGACACGGATCGTTGCGGCCAGCGCGAGCGAACTCACGTGACAGCTTGGCATCCTCCCTGGGCAAGATGTACATGATATTCGTCGGCGAGCGGCCGGCACGCAGCTCGTTGACCATGATGCGCATGGGGCGATCGATGTAGGCAAAGAAGGTTCTATACCCCTCGCACAGATAATTGAGACCGGGCTCGCCGTCCGGGGTGCGCAAGATGCGATTCTTGGGACAGCCCCCGTTACACACGAAGCGGTACTTGCACTCCCGACAGTAGCGAGGTAGCATATCGCGCTTGGCAAGCCCAAACTGACGTTGTTTCTCAGACCCCATCAGCTCAACGAGGGGAGTTTCCATGATGTTGCCCACGAGGTACTTGGGCTCCACGAAATGGTCGCAGGCATAGAGGTCGCCGTTGTGCTCCAGAATCGGTGCCGTACCGCAGGTCTCCTCGAACACGCACAGCCCAGGGCGAAGGCCAGCCCACGCGGCCAGAGCGACATCGAAGATCTGCACGAACACTCGACCAACATCACGTTGAACCCACTCATCGAAAATGTCCATGAGGAAGTAGCCATACTGTCTGCCCGTGACGGACCGCTTGGTAACCTTCGTCCCCTCCTGGAAGCCGGTCTCGTTGTCTCGCTCCACAATGGGGATAAACTGGATGAACTGGGCGCCAACCTCGTCACGGAGGAATTCATAGACGTCCAGCGGATATTCCGCGTTAGCGGCGTGCACGGTGCACAGCACGTTGAACTCGACGTTGTACTTTTTGAGCAGTTCCACACCGCGCATTACCTTATCGAACACGGAGTTCCCCGCCTTGTCGTGACGATAAGCATCGTGCAACTCACGAGGGCCATCAATACTGATGCCGATGAGGAAGTTATGATCCCGGAAGAACTGGCACCATTCGTCATTCAAGGTGGTGCCATTGGTCTGTAAGGCGTTGATAATACGCATACCGGGCTTCCGATACTTCTCCTGGAGCTCTATGGCAAGTCGGAAGAAATCCAACCCCATCAATGTCGGCTCCCCGCCCTGCCAGCCAAAAGTGATCTCAGGGACGCGCTGGGCCTCAATGTACTGACGCGTGTAAGCCTCCAGTATCTCCGGCGTCATGCGAAACTGGCTACCCGGATAGAGACGCTCCTTCGAAAGGTAGTAGCAATAGTCACAGCCCAGATTACAAATGGGCCCTCGGGGCTTGGCCATCACATGAAAAGCGGGGGGAGCTTCAGTCTTCGCACTTTCCGTCATTGGATCCATACAATACCCTCTATTCGGATTGGGGGATATTCCCATTATATGTCGTGAGAAGTGATTTATCCAAGCTACGCCGGAAGCCGCTTTGAGGGCAGATAACAGATAAACTGGCGGGAGCTCGATATGTTGAGCTCCCGCCTTCGAGGTCTTCCACAGAGAGCCGATCCCTCTTCCTATCACCCTTCAGCACGCCACCGATCGAGGACATCGCGAACCATCGCGACCTGAATGGCGACCTCGGTATACTCATTACGACCGGTATGGTGCTCTACCCCCCAATAGCCATCATATCCGGCATCGCGCATCATGGTCATCTTCTCCGAGAGGCACCTCATCGCGATGTCCCAGGAGATATGGGTGTGAAAAGCCCAAGGCGCCAGCAGCCGATCCCCCTCGTCCACCCGGCCCTCCACCCAATGGCCGATATGGAGCAAGAAACCAAAGCCAGGGTTATCGACCGCCTCATAAATGCGCTTCATGTTTTCGGGCACCAAGGCCGGCCCGAAGTGATTCTCCGGACCAACACGATAGCCGTTGTCGTAAGCGCGCTGAGCGTACGCCTGGTAACCCTGAACGACCCAATCGAACTGCTCCTCGGTCATCTCAGAGGAGCGGCCTCCAATATCGATGCGCACCGTCTTGGCCCCCAAAATCTCGGCCGCGCGCAAGTGGGCTAAGGCATTCTGTCGATTGCGCTCGCGGATAGCGGGATCCGGGTCCCACAAATGAGCACCATCAACACACAGGTTCACCAAAACCAGTTCTCGTTCGTCCAAAGCATCCTTTACCTTCCTTAGGTATTCCTCATCGGTGCTGAGGAGCATACCGTTCCAAATGTCGGCGGCGTCCAAACCATAGCGATATTTCACGCTCTCCAGGTAGCCAAAGAGATCCATCTGCCCCTCTCGCAGGAGGCCATGGAACGAGTAAGAGGCCACAGAGATCTTCATGTCATTCCTCCGATTATTCCTTCTTCTAAACCAGAGCCAGGGTACGCAGATGAGTAGCTGATCCTGCTCGCGGCGGATCAGGACGCAGGATATTTCCTGAAGCGAGGAAATTTCCTTCCCCGGGGCTACCCGACAACCCGCGGATCACAATGCATTGTCCACAATGGTAACATTTGCAACGATTCATCCCATTATAACCTTCCGCGAGGGGGCTGTCAATCCCTTGCGCTCGCGGTGATTACCCATAAGTGCGATATGTAGCTTAACATGCCTTTCTCCACCGCAGAGACGCCGAGGATATTTTCCTTCCTCCTCAGCGCTCTCCGCGGCTCCGCGGTGAGATGTGGGTAATCACCGCAAAGGTTGTCTGTTCCGTAACAT
>JAGHDS010000391.1 GCA_021159845.1 Anaerolineae bacterium | reverse complement strand
CTCAAGATCTGGGGCGAGCGCGTCGGCGTGGACGTGATCGCCCAGGTACCGGGAGCGGACCCCGGCGCCGTGGTTTACGATGCGATCCGGGCCAGCCAGGAGTCCCGCCAGGCCGATCTGCTGATCGTGGACACGGCAGGACGGCTGCACACGAAGTACAACCTGATGAAGGAGCTGGAGAAAATCCGCCGTGTGGCGGCCAAACAGGTCCACCGAGCGCCGCACGAGACCTTCCTCATCCTGGATGCGACGACGGGGCAAAACGCTCTGTCCCAAGCCCGGCACTTCAAGGAATCGGCCGGGGTGACCGGCGTCATCCTGACCAAGCTGGACAGCACGGCCAAGGGGGGTGTCGTATTAGCCATCCAGCATGAACTCGGGGTTCCTGTGCGTTTCATCGGCACCGGAGAACAACTGGATGACCTGGTAGAATTCGACCCAGTGGCCTTTGTGGAAGGGCTGTTTAGGGATTCCCAATCATAGAGACTTGCGTACACAGGGGGTGAAAGACTGTGGAGGAGTTAAGGGAGAAGTTAGCGCAACTGAACGATCGCATCCAAAACACGCGGAGGCGTCTTTGACATAGCGGGCAAGGCGAAACAAATCGCCGAGCTAGAAAAGCGCTCCGCTCAGCCGGACTTCTGGAACGACGGCGAGGCCGCGCAGAAGGTCATGCAACAACTCTCCTCGCTACGAGACGAGGTCGAACTGTGGGACCGGATGGCCCAGCGGATCGAAGACGCCTTGGAATTACTGACACTGGCAGAAGAGGAGGGGGACGAAAGCGTGCTGGCCGAGCTCGGGCAGGAAGCCGATTCGATCGCTGAAGACCTGGAAAAGGAGGAGTTCCGGCTGGCCCTCTCCGGCGAGCACGATCGCGACGACGCCATCCTGGCTATCCACGCCGGCGCAGGCGGTACGGAAGCCCAGGATTGGGCGGAGATGTTGCTACGCATGTACCTGCGCTGGGCGGAGCAACACGGCTACCAAACGGAGATCGTCGATCGAACGGAAGGCGAAGAGGCCGGAATCAAAAGCGTTTACGTAGAAGTTCGTGGCCCGTACGCCTATGGATATTTGAAATCGGAGCGCGGGGTACACCGCTTGGTACGGCTATCCCCCTTCGATGCGGCCAACCGACGCCATACATCCTTCGCCCTGGTCGAGGTCATGCCCATCCTGGAGGACGACATCGAGGTCGAGATCCGGCCAGAGGACCTGCGAATCGACGTCTTCCGGTCGGCCGGCGCAGGCGGGCAAAACGTCCAAAAGAACTCAACAGCCGTCCGCATCACACACCTCCCAACCGGCATCGTCGTCACATGCCAAAACGAACGATCACAGCTACAGAACAAAGAGACCGCCCTGCGCGTGCTACGCGGCAAGCTATATGAAATCGAACGGCAGAAGCGGGAGGCCGAGGCGGCGGCGTTAAAGGGAAAGCATGTGGACGCGGGGTGGGGTAACCAGATCCGCTCTTACGTCCTCCATCCCTATCAGATGGTTAAAGATCTACGAACCGGCGTAGAGACGGGCAATGCCCAGGCAGTGTTAGACGGCGACCTGGACCGCTTCATGGAAGCGTGGCTGAAGAGCCAGGTAGGAACGAACGGACATCAACCAGCGGGGGACGATTAGGTCCAGCGACGAGGGCCTGAACCGTCACCCATAAGAGGCCCTGGCCTCGAGAGTAGAAGCAACATACTGCGGACGTAGGACCAGGTCGGTCCATTTGTGCGGAAAGGGGGGAATCCTCATGGAGCGCGTGGCCTTCGTCCTCAAGGTGCGGGCTGACCGCATTGAGGAATACAAGGAGCGTCACAAACACGTTTGGCCGGAGATGCTACAGGCTCTGCGCGAGGCCGGGTGGCATAACTACACCCTGTTCATGCGCGATGATGGGTTGCTGTTTGGCTACCTGGAGACCGAGGATTTCGACAAGGCACTGGCAGCGATGGCCGAACGAGACGTGAACGCCAAATGGCAGGCAGAGATGGCACCCTTTTTCGAGCAATTAGATGGCAAACGGCCAGATGAGGGCCTCATCCGCCTGGAAGAGGTCTTTCATCTGGATTGATTTCCCCAAGAAAGATAGACGGAATGCGAAAAAGATGAGGGCGGTCAATGGGCCGCCCTCATCTTTCCTCATACGACCAAGCTAAAATCGCGCAGGGCAGACCCCCCGATAAATTCCCGCAAAATGGAGTTATCGGGAACCCACTTCGAATCAGCAGGCAGGAACCAGCTCAGAAACGCAAGCAGTCGGCGCGCCTCGATATACTCCGGTGTCTTGGGGCGGATCTGTAACAGTAAGGGTTCGACCAACGGGCGCAGAACCGCCAGTTCATACAGGAGCGCCGAATTAAACATGACGTCAGCGTGCTCCTGATAGGGGAAGATATACTTGCGCTCCCCTCGCCGGACGCTGTCCCATCGAGAGATCGTCTCCTGAGCGGAATAGCCCCGATACGTAGCATCGCGCACGATACGACGGATGAGGCGCGTATCGGTAGTGGGGACGCGGTTGTGCTGATCCAGGTTAAGCTGCGTCAGCGCCGAGATGTAGATGCGATAAATATTCTCCGGTGGGATATGAGGCACCAAGGCCGGGTTTAGCCCATGTATCCCCTCGACAACGATCACGTGATCGCCCGAGAGCTGCACCGTAGGGCCTTGCTCCCGCTTGCCAGTGCGGAAATTATACCGAGGGAGCTGCACTGGCTGCCCATCCATGAGCTTGAGCAGGTGCTCGTTGAACAACTCCAGGTCGAGGGCACCAAGCGCCTCGTAATCATAATTCCCCTCTTCATCCCGAGGCGTCTTCTCACGATCCACGAAGTAATCGTCCAACCCCAAGGCGAAGGGACGGATCCCGTTGGCCAGCAGTTGGACGGAGAGCCGGCGGGCAAAAGTCGTCTTACCCGAGGACGAGGGACCGGCGATGAGCACCAGCCGCACCGAAGGGCGCCGCTCGCGGATCCCCTCCGCGATCTGAGCCACCCGTTGCTCGTGCAGGGCCTCCGCGACGAGAATCACCTCACGCGTACGATCACTGGCAATCGCCTCGTTCAATCCCCCCACGTCCCCAACGTGCATAAGACGCATCCACTCCCCATACTCACGGAAGACAGCCATCAGTTTGGGATACCTTTTGTACGGCTGTAACTGGGTGGGAGCGATCGTGCGTGGAAAGTGCAAGACGAAGCCAGGAGGACAGGGACGGAGCGCGAACCAGCGCAGGTACCTGGTGGAGGGAACCATGAAACCGGGAAAGTAATCGCTGACGCCGCGAATGCCGTACAATACGAGGTCATCCTTGGCCCGATATTTCAACAATCGCACTTTATCCGCATCGCCGCGAGACTCAAAGAGAGCGATCGCGTCCGCAAGCTTGAGCCTCTGCCGGATGATCGGCTCATCCTCCTCCACGATCTCCCTCATCCGCTGCTCGAGCTGAGCCAGTTCCTCCGGAGTAAAGGGAGAACGCCCCTGCAACCGGCAAAAGTAGCCACCGAAAGTGAGGGAATGATCTACATAAATCTGAGCTTCGGGGAAAAGCTCCGCCGCAGCCGCGATCAGCAACAAAGTCAGTGAGCGCCGATAGATGCGCATACCATCCCGAGTGTGCATACTTAATGGGACAACGTCGACATCCCGGGTGACCGAGTAGGTGAGCTCCGCCAGCTCGCCATCCACCAAAGCGGCGGTCACAGGCGCGTCGAGCTCCAGGTGAGCGGCGTGAATATAGTCCTCCAAGCGGGTCCCAACGGGGGCTTCGTAAACCTGGCCGTCAGGGAACCGCACCTGTGCTGTCACACGAGGCTGTGCCCTCCGAACACTCTCCACCGCTCTTCGTGCTCGCTCTGATGTATCCCTAGCAACCTCGTTCTTTACCATCCGTTCACTCCATTTCCAGTCTATGCCATCGTGATCTGACAAATCAGTCAACCATCACTCCACATAGTCGTACAACACCAAGGAGCATTCATGAGACGTACAGGCGAATTATACACCAAACCGGCCACTTGGGAATCGTCCCAGCATCTCCATCCCTCACCAAGCCCCCGCTATAGAATCGATCTCACGGGTCTCCCTGTAATCAGGCATTCACTCCAAGCGCTTTGGCAGCGGGCAGCCCTCGTCCCCCATCCCCCAGACCCTCTTCTTCCACACCTGGGAGAAGGAGACTTGATTCGGCTTATGGTAGCGGCGCAGCTACCCTCCTACCCCAACAGTGGACCGTTGCCCCTCAACAGCTGATGACCACAGAGAACCGAAATATGCTACAATAGGGGCAGGGGTAAAAACGCCCCACCCAGAATCATGTGGGAAGGACGCACACAGCCAATCTACAGACGCGAGGTGCCAAGATGGAACAACTGGCCATTAACGGCGGTACACCTGTACGGACCGAGCCATTTCCACGCTGGCCGGTATGGGGCCCGGAGGAAGAACAGGCGCTACTGGACGTCCTGCACTCCGGGCGTTGGGGAATCGGGGGGACGAAAGTCCCGGAGTTCGAGGCTGCCTTCGCTCGTTTCCATGACGCCCAGTACGGAGTTTGCGTGACGAACGGCACGGCCGCGCTGGGAATCGCACTGCGGGCGGCCGGAGTCGGCCCTGGCGATGAGTTCATCATCCCACCGTACACATTTGTGGCGACGGCCACGGCCGGGCTCGCCCTGGGCGCCATCCCCGTCTTCGCAGACATCGACCCGGAGACATACACACTGGACCCCAAGTCGGTCGAATCCCGCATCACAGAGCGTACCAAGGCAATCATCGCCGTTCACATCGGCGGATGCCCTGCCGACATGGACGCGCTGCCCGACCTGGCTCGACGCCACGGATTGACACTGATCGAAGACGCCGCCCAGGCCCACACCGCTTCCTGGCGCGGCCGACACGTTGGCGCCATCGGTGACATGGGGACGTTCAGCTTCCAATCCAGCAAGAACCTGACCGCCGGAGAGGGCGGCATCATCCTCACCGATGACGAGGAGCTGGCAGACCGCTGCTGGTCCATCCACAACGTCGGCCGCGTGCGGGAGGGCGCCTGGTACCAACACGAGTCATGGGGAAGCAACTATCGCATGACGGAGTGGCAGGCGGCCATCCTGCTGGCACAGATGCCCCGCCTGGAAGAGCAGAGCGCTCGCCGAGAGGAGAATGCCCGCTACCTGGGCGAACAGATGTCGAAGCTGGGGCTACGGCCCTTGACGCGCGACCCCCGGGTGACCCAGCACGCCTGGCACCTCTTCATCTTCCGCTACGATCCCCAGATCGCGCGCGGTGCCAGCCGGGAGGAATTCGTACGAGCGATGAGAGCAGAGGGCATCCCCTGCTCAGTCGGCTATGTACCCCTGTACGCGACCAACGCCGTGAGGCGCGGCACCGAGGACAACCTGCGTTGGGCAGGGCGAGATCCCAGCGAGATCGAGGAGCTGCACCGCCCCTGCCCGGTGGCGGAACGAGCTTGCTACCAGGAAAGCATATGGCTCCCCCAAAACGTGCTACTGGGAACCAAGGAGGACATGGACAGCATTGCCGAAGCAGCAGCCAAGGTACTGCGGCTTTTGGAACCCGAGTCGACGCCGACAGGATGAGAAAGCTCGCTCGTCCGCTCCATCCAGCATCCTGACAACAAGTGGAATCCGTTCCTGACCGCTGACAGAGGGGAATGGTCGGGAGAGCGCCTTCACCGATGGCGACGGATAGCCTTAACCACGAACTCAGGAGAGGGCAAGGTAGGGCACGGCAATGCCGTGCCCTATCCGAGAAAATCAAGGATGCCTCAGTCTCAAAGCAAGTACCCAGTCCATATCGGGACGCCGAGACAGAGGTCCCCATCAATCACACGCGAGTTTGAGATGAGCCGCTCGGGGCCACCCAGATCCGCAATGTGCCACCCATTCGAAATGCACCCGATTGCAATCAAGGGCTGGCCCACCGATGGGCTCGCCCCAACGATGCAGAAAAGCCTGGGAGGTGAGCGATGAGGCTTACAAGCACACGGTCAGACACGGCCGCCAAGATCACACGCAAGCTACTGGACGAGCTACTGAGCGAGTCGGCAGCCCAAACGCTGGCTGTACGACTTTGGGATGGCTCCTATTGGCCCGATGACACACCGAAACCCGCCACCATCGTATTGAAGCACCCCGGCGCTCTGCGAGCCATGCTCTGGCCGGGCACTGAGGTTGGACTCGGCGAGGCGTACCTGTACGACGACTTCGACATCGAGGGAGACATTGAATCGCTGTTCGTCGTGGCCGATACCCTGAGCCAGTCCCTGGGCGACTGGACGAAAAAGGCGCGAGCAGCGCGAGACCTGCTGCGGCTCCCATCTCCTAAAGACGGACATCGTTCCGGACAGCGCGGCCCCGCCCGGCTACGCGGCAAACGCCACTCCATCGAGCGCGATCGGCAAGCCGTTACCTACCACTATGACGTCTCCAACGAATTCTACGCGCTATGGCTGGACCGCCGTATGGTCTACTCGTGCGCCTACTTCCGCACCCCCGACGAGGATATCGACACCGCCCAGGAGCGCAAGCTCGATTACATCTGCCGCAAGCTGCGGCTGCGGCCCGGCCAACGCCTGCTGGACATCGGATGCGGTTGGGGCGGACTGGTCATCCACGCGGCCCAGCACTACGGCGTGGATGCCACCGGAATCACACTCAGCCAGCCCCAGGCAGAGCTGGCCAATAAACGTATCGCCGAGGCCGGACTGAGCGACCGCTGCCGCGTGTTGGTGAAAGACTACCGCGAGATCGACGAGCCGGAGGCGTACGACGCGCTGGTCAGCGTCGGGATGTTCGAGCACGTAGGAGAGTCACTCCTGCCCACATACTTCGCTCAAGCCCACCGGCTGCTGAAGCCCGGCGGCGTCTTCCTAAACCACGGCATCGCCAATCGCCTGACGGATCCGCCGCCAAAAGGGCCAACCTTTTCCGACACATACGTATTCCCCGACGGAGAGCTGGTAGCGATCAGCACGACGCTCCGGGCCGCGGAAGAGAGCGGCTTCGAGGTACGCGACGTGGAGAGCCTGCGCGAGCACTATGCGATGACGCTGCGACACTGGGTGCGCCGATTGGAGGCTCACCACGACGAAGCGCTCCAGTTCGTGGACGAGCCGACCTACCGGGTGTGGCGGCTGTTCATGTCCGGCTCAGCGCATGGATTCGCGGTCGGGCGCCTGAATTTATATCAGACCCTGCTGGTCAAGCCGGACGCGGCCGGCCGTTCCGGACTACCACTCACGCGAGAGGACTGGTACCACCCACCTGAAGGACTATTGCCTGCGGACTCAAAATGAGCGATGATCTCTACAGGAGTGCCCGGCACAGTGCCGGGCACTCCTGCGACTTTGGCCATAGGGGACATCATCGACATGTCCCGACGGGTACCATGAAGGCACTGGGGGCTCGATCAGAGACTGGCCACGGCGGTTATGCCAAGCTGGCCCTATAAATGAATGGCACTTATCCATCATTCGTCTTTCGTTATCTTGCAGATCAGTTCCTGCCACCTAGCCGGACACGAATGGGACGGAAAGCAATCCTGTACTCAACCAGGGAGCGAGCACATGCCTGCGATTCTAGTAACCGATGATTCACCCACCATGCGCAGGATGATCATAGCCGCGCTGACACCGCTACCTCAAGCCTATTTTGGTGAAGCCAGCACAGGGTTGGAGGCGATCGAGCAGCTCGCGCTGCGGCCCTATGACCTGCTGATCCTGGACCTGAACATGCCCGACATGCATGGGTTCGAGGTCCTGGCTTTTCTATCCAACCACCCCCGATACGCCACGCTGCCCGTGTTGGTGCTGACGACGCGAGGTGATGCCGATTCTCGACGCATGGCTAAGGAACACGGGGCAACAGCTTACATGACCAAGCCCTTCCGTCCCCCCGAATTACTGAAGACGGTTCAGCAACTCCTGGCAACATCGAAAGCGGTCGAGAAGGGAAAGTAAACGAGACCGGATAGGAAATGGAGGGATCATGACATCTGAAGGCCTTCCAGGCATCGATGGCGAGGCATTCCTACAAGACTTCCTGGAGGAGAGCGAGGAGCATCTGCGTAACGTGTCCTCATACCTGCTCACTCTGGAGCAGCAAGCCGCACAGGGCGAAGTAAACGAGCAGGCCATCAATGAGATCCTGCGTGCCTTCCATACCATCAAGGGGCTCAGCGGCATGATCGGACTCCAGGAAGCGGAGAAGCTCAGCCACGAGCTGGAATCCGTCCTCCGTCACATCCGGGCAGGTCGCATCACATTAGACCCATCCGTGATCGATGTCCTATCCCAGGGTACGCGCGCGCTGGAAGCGATCATCAACACCGTGCGCGATCCCTCAGCCCCGATGCCGGACATCCAGCCAGTGCTGGCCAGGCTCCCGCGTCCTGTGGAGGCAGGAGATCAACCCTCGCCCTCCCCTCCAGCTTCCCCGGGGCAACCAATCCTCGACTGGTTGGCCCGAGCCTTACCACCAGCCGTCGTCCAGGCTTTGGATACTGAGGATGTGCGACGTGTGGAACGAGCGGCGGAGAATGGGAAGCACATCCAGTTAGCCATCTTCACCCCCTCCCGCGAGAAAATGGCCGCGGGCGTCACGGTGAACGCTGTGCGCGAGCAGCTTAGCCAGCAGGCCCAGGTTATCAAAGCCGTTCCTCTGATTGAACAAGTCAGTGTCAATGGGGAAGAGCCATCGGCGATAGTCCGGTTTGCTTTCCTGTTGGCCTCCGATCAGAAGCTATCCCAAAAGGAGGGTCTCCCGGAGCTGGAGTGGTCAGACATTAAAGCTGCCTCCCCACCTCCAATAACGCCGCCTCCACCCCGTCCCAGCCATGATCGGGTTAGCCCGACAGTACGGGTGGACGTCACCCGGCTGGATCGGCTGATGGAACTCATGGGAGACCTGATCCGCAGCCACCATCGGTTGGAGATGCTATGGGGCGCCAATGGCAAGCCTCGCCGAGAGGAGGAGATCCTTGCTGGCGATGTACTTCTAGAGATGAGGCGCCAACTGCGTCGCCTGCGAGAGGCTGTCATCCATGTGCGAATGGTCCCGCTGGAAGAGGTCTTTGGGCGTATGCCGTTGGTCGTGCGCGACCTGAGCCGTTCCTCAGGTAAGCAGGTCCGCCTGATCCTGGAGGGTGGAGATACAGAGGTCGACAAAGCGCTGGCGGATCGTCTCCTGGATCCCTTGCTACACCTGGTGCGTAACGCTATCGCTCATGGCATTGAACTGCCGGAGGAACGGGCAGCTGCCCGTAAACCGCCAGAGGCGACCATACGCATCAGCGGACGCCCTGAGGGGGACCGAATCATCGTCTCCGTCGCGGACGACGGGCGTGGCGTGGACATGGATCGGGTGGCAGAGAAGGCACGAGCCTTGGGATGGCTCGCCCAGGACGAGCCGTTAACCCCGACGATGGCATTGGAGTTTCTATGTCGCCCCGGCTTCAGCACCCGCGACAGTGCGGACATGGCGGCCGGGCGCGGCGTAGGCATGGACGTCGTCTGGCAAATGGTGTCCAGCGTTGGTGGGCAATTAGAAATGGAGACCGAACCCGGACAAGGCACCACCTTCATTCTCAAGCTGCCGTTGACTTTATTGATTGTAGCCGTTATCCTGGTACAAGTCGGGCCTGAGCGATATGCCATCCCCCGCCTGGTCGTCGATGAGATCATTGAGATCTCAGATAATGAGGTCGCCAGCGTAAATGGGCGGGAGATCATCTCGCTGCGAGGGCAACCTCTGCCCCTCGTACGCCTGGCGGAGACATTCAAGGTGAACAGTCAGAGAGAAGAACCGCCTCGGTACGGGATCGTCGTCAGCAGCGCGGAAGGCCGGGTGGCCCTGGGTGTGGACCGCCTATTGGGTCTGCGAGAAGTGGTGGTACGACATTTCCGCGATCCCCTGTTGTCCATCCCAGGCATCTCCGGGGCAACGGAGCTCGGCGACGGGCGCCCCATCTTGATCGTCGATGTGCCCGACCTGCTCCGCTATGAGCGAGCGCGACGGTCAAGATGACCGCAACGCCTCCTGCATAGGACGGGGTGCGTAACAAAGCCATGACACGACCTCTCCAACACGGATAACGAGGAAGGCCGAAGATGAACGCAAACGGTCGGAAGGAAGACGTGATCACGACAGCCCAAAAGTCAAAACGGGAACCTTTCGTGCTATTCCAGATCGCCGACACGACATACGCCATACGCGCTCACCAAGTGCGATGGCTGGAGATGGTGGAGCAGGTCACTCGAGTTCCCAACGCGCCACCTTATGTAGAGGGAGTTGCCTACTCACGTGGCCAGGTCATCCCGGTCATCAATCTGCGTCAGCGTTTTGGCTATCCTCAAGTGCCATATACCCCACGCTCCCGGCTAATCATCGCCGATGTGGACGGCCGCCTGGTGGCCATGACGGTGGACAGCGCGCGCGAGTTCGTTTATCTTCCCGTCGAGCGATTCCAGCCTCCTCCCCAGGTCACGGAAGGAGTGGGCGGAGAATACCTGGAAGGTGTACTGGCCGATGAGGACCGGCTGATCTTGCTTTTGGACCTACCTAAACTCCTACCGACTGACATGGACACCGAATTCGCGGCCTCATCATGGTCACCGATGATCGAAGGCACCACTACCAATGGATAACCATCCGAAGGGAAAGGCCTTCCAGGCGTCCCAAGCACTTACCTGAGGAACCGACATCCTTCATCCTTGATACAGCCAGGGCTCAAGCAGAACCTGACATCAGTGAATGCAAACGAAGGGAGGCGAAGAGCGCATGTTCCTACAGAGATTACTCGACGGCTCTTGGACTGTCATCAGGCCACGGGTACGTCAGGTCGCGGAGACGGCAACTCGAGCTACCACAGACCTGGAGCGGCTTATCCAACGCATGGCAGAGGATGCGCAAAATCAGATGCAGACCCTGGAAGAGGTCTACGGCCGGTTGGAAAAGGTCGCCAGTTCCATGAAGGAGATGGGAGCACAGGCAGAGGAAGTCGCTGTCTCCTCAGAACAAATGCTCTCCGGGCTCAACGAGAACTCAGCCTCAATTGAACAGGTCTCCAACAGCACTACCGAACTGGCGTCCGCCGTCACCGAGACGGCCGCGGCGGTGGAAGAGATCCAGGAGTCGAGCCGGAACGTGACCAGGTTGGTGGAAGATGTAGCCACATCCACCGAAGAAACGACTACGGCGATCAACCAGGTATCTGCTTCGATCCGGAGCATCTCAGAAGACGTGGCCGCCTTCACCCAGTCCGTGGAGAAGACAAGTAGTGCTATTGATCAGATCGCCACCTCAACCCGGGACGTGGCCACTCACGCGGATAGCCTAGCCACATCGGCTGAGCAAGCATCCTCCGCGACGAACCAGATGGCCGCCTCCATTGAGGAAGTGACCTCCATGACTGAAGATATGGCCAAAGAGATCGAAGACGTCTCGACAGCAATGGAGGAAATCGCCACTTCAGTTGAAGCGGTTGCGGAGAACGCACAACACATCGCGGACGCTGCAGATCAAGCAACTACAGCAGTTCAGCAACTCGATCGTTCCCTTCGCTCCGTTGGTGATCTCGCTCATCGCGCCGACGAGACTACACAGCGAGCAACGGAGAGGGCCAACAACAGTGCGACCGTCATCCAACGCTCATTAGATGCTATGGTCCATCTGCGAGAGGCGTTAACCACCTCCGCCGGCTCCGTACAAGAGATGGGCAACCAGGCCCAGGCAATCGGATCCCTGGTCGATACGATTAGCCTCATCGCCGAGCGGACGAATCTGCTCTCGCTGAATGCCTCCATTGAGGCGGCGCGCGCCGGAGAAGCTGGGCGGGGATTCGCCGTCGTGGCGGAGGAGATAAGAGATCTGGCGGACCGGGTGGCGCGCGCCACGGAGGAAGCCACCCGGCTGGTACACGGCCTCCAGGCAGCAACGCAGGAGGTTGTGTCCAATAATCGGGAATACCAGCGCACCGCCGATGAAGGGGCGCAACTGGCAGCGGAGGCCAAAAGCAATCTGGAGCACATCCTCGCGGGGGTTCAAGAGGCAGCAAATTACATGAGACAGGTTTCTAAAGCCACAGAGGAACAACTCGCCGCCAGCCAACACGCGACCGAAGCTGTGCGCGTGACAGCCGTCCAAGCACGCCAGATATCAAAGGCGACCAACGAGCAAAGTCACGCCGTCCAGGGAGTAACGAAGTCCATGCTCAACTTGAACAAGATGGCTTCCCAGGTCTCTCAGGCGATGAAAGAACAAGCACGTGGGGTCCGAGACATCGTGCAGGCAACAAGGCAAGTCGCCGCATCAGCAACCCAGCTTATGAGCACCGCAAACGCACAGGAAAAGGGCGCCGAGCAAATCGTAAACTCGGTGGCCTCCATGCGAAAGGCATCACAGACCATCCATCAACAGATCCAGGAGATCACGATCGCATCGAACCAGGTAACGCAAGAATCGCAACGTGTCGCTCAGATGATGGCGCAAGCCAGCCGAGCTATGCAAGAGCAAGCAAGTGGCATCTCGGAGATCGCTCAGGCCACGGAAGATATTCGGCGTCAATCCGACCAAATTGCCCGTGCGATCCGGGAGCAAACCAAGGCCGGGGAGGATATGCTAGCCGCGGCTCGCGACATCAGCCAACAGATCGAACTCATGAGCCGAACCAGTCACCAGCGCGCCATAACTACAGAGGACGCATTGCACACACTGACACAGATGCGCCACCATGCCGAGCAGCATATTTCTGAACTATCTAACCTGCTTCAGCAAACCCAGCACCTTACCGAACAGATCGACGAACTGCATCGTCTCCTAGAAGGGTGATCTCAGAGCGACGATTGCGTCCCACGAATCTTAGGAGACCTGGAACGTTCCTGACATCCTCGCATCCTTCGTCGCGTTTTCAAGTCAGGACCGGACAATATCGGGAGAGATAAGGGAAAAACGCCTGCCAGCGTGAGGTTACGCCATGCCTTCTGATGTACCCACCCTATTGAGGATGTTATACGCCCCAGACTGGCGTGTACGCCGCCGGGCTGTAGAAGCGCTGGCGGAAGTGCCTCATCGCGATGTCGCTCAAGCGCTAATCGATATGGTGCGGCGAGACCAGCATAACCTGGCAGCACTCAACGCCGCCTTGGAAGCGCTGGCCCGCAGCCAAATCGACATCGTAAATGACCTGGCCACGTTGCTACAAGACGAAAACGCGAATACTCGCATGTACGCGATCCAGGTATTGGGTGCTTTAAGCAGCGCCAAGAGCATTCCACTACTGATCGCAGCGTTGGACGATCCAGACACCAATGTTCGTTACGCGGCGATCGAGGCGTTAGGAGAACTCCAGGCCATACAGGCTGTAGAGCCGCTATCCACCATCGTCCGCAGCAGGGATCCCTTCCTAGCCTTCGCCGCCGTAGTCGCATTGGGGCAGATCGGCGACCCGAGGGTCATTCCCACCCTAGAGGCATGTCTTGACGATGAATGGCTGGCACCTCCAGCAGCAGAGGCCCTGGGGCACATGCGAGACATCAGCATCGTCAAGCCCCTGGTAAGCTGGCTGAACAGCGACCGGGGGCAAATAGAACCCGCCATACGCGCCTTAATCACCCTTTATGAGTCTTACGAATCAGAACTGGGAGAGGGAGCAGTCGTCGCTCACCTCGTCGCACAGCACATCACACCGAAGGGGCGAGACCGCCTCATCAACAGTCTGCAAGATGCAGGTGAATCCAGCTTAGAACTGCTCGCCCGCGTACTGAGTTGGATCCCAGATCCAGACATCCAGCCCGTGCTCCTGTCCTTGCTGAGACAGCCCGCCACGCGCTCCATCGCCGTTGAGGCATTGATACAGCGTGGGGCAGCGGCAGTACCTGACCTGATCCATCAACTGCAGAATTCGGATGGAGAGACACGTCGTGCGGCAGCCACAGCCCTAGGCGCCATCGGTGACCCACGCGCCGTACCGGCATTAATCGCCCTGCTGGATGAGGACACGCCCGAAATAGTCATAGCCGCGGCCAATGCGCTGGCCAAGATCGGCGACTGTACCGCCTTCGACCCCCTGGTACAACGACTGGACCACCCATCCGCTCTGGTACGCCGAGCGCTGGTGGCCGCGATCAACTCACTGAGTCATCCCGAGCGCACGTCCCGGCTTCTCACGCTATACCAATCGGGCTCCCCTCCGGCGCGAGAAGCGGCGATCCGCTCCCTGGGTTACTTTGGTGACCCAGCCGCCCTTGATACCATTCTCGATGCTTTACATGACCCGGACAAACGAGTACGCCTGGCAGCGATCGAAAGCCTGCCCTTCTTAGAAAACGAGCGTGCCATAAGCGCCCTGCTAAAGGCGGCGCAAAACCCTGATGCCGAGATTAGAGCAGCCGCGGCCTATGCGCTGGCCTATGTCACACCGGAAGTCGCTTACGAGCCGCTATCAATTGCAATCCAAGACCCGGATCCATGGGTCCGACTTCATGCCTGCCGCTCACTCGATCGGCTGGACCCGCCGGGGATCATACCGGTGCTAGTGCAGGCCACGCAAGACACGGATCCGCGCGTTCGCCTCACGGCCGCGCTGGCCTTGGGGCGGCGCGGTGGGCCAGGAATCATCGACAGCGTGAGCTCGCTGCTCAACGATCCCGAACCCGATGTGGTGGAGGCAGCCATCCAGGCCCTGGGATTAAGCCAGCAGCCAGAGGCGATCCCCGCCCTGGCGAGAATGATCGAATCCCCGGAGGAACGATATCGCAACGCGGCTATCATCGCTCTGGGGCGTATCCCAGCGCCAGCGGCCTGGAGCCTACTGAGAGACCTGCTTCACCACCCGCGCACCCGGGAAGTGGCACTGAAAGCGATCTCGGCCGCCCCACCGCGACAGGCAACCAAGATGCTCATCGAAGCGCTGAACGAGCCAGCTTTAAGAGAGCAGGCGATCTCCTATCTGGCAGCGTTAGGCCCGGCCACCTTACCCGATATCGCACAAGCGCTAATCCATCGTACAGAGGCGCCCGAGATACGCTGCGCTCTCATCGAGGTGCTGCGGCGACAACGATCGCCATCCGCTTCTCAACATCTGCTCATAGCGCTCGGAGACCCAAATCCTACCGTGCGTATAAGAGCGTTGTTCGCGCTGCGATCACTGGGCAGTCGGGTTGGCATTGAGCAGCTACAGCGAATGGCAGAGGATGATCCAGATTCCACCGTGCGTCAGGCAGCTCAGCTCACTCTCAATACAATGCAGACGTAAACAAGATGGGGTTTCCAGATAGCACACACGTGGCTACGTTAGACGACCGGACATTCACCCTTCTGCGCCGCCTGATCAGCGAGCGCCTTGGCATCTGCTACGAAGATGGTAAGCGCGCCATGCTGGTCGAGCGATTGGCGCCTTTGATGGCCGAGCGAGGCATCGAATCATTCCTGGATTACTACTATCTCTTGAAATACAACAAGGACAGCCAGGAAGAGTGGCATCGCGTCGAGGAGGTTTTAACGGTTGGAGAGACATACTTTTGGCGAGAGAAAGAAGCCATCATGGCTGCCGCTAACCACCTAATTCCATCATGGCAACAAGCACATCCCAGCGAGATGATACACATCTGGAGTGCCGGGTGCGCCACTGGGGAGGAACCGTATAGCCTGGCCATCGCCTTACTGGAGGCTGGTGCTTATCGAAACGGCCCCATCGAGATACTTGGCACCGATACAAACCGTAAAGCGCTACAGGAAGCACGTGAAGCTCTCTATCGAGGACGATCCTTCCGGGCGCTGCCACATCCTCTGCGCGAACGGTACTTTCAGCCCGAGGATAACGGGTGGCGACTGCGAGACGAAGTGCGCTCGCGAGTGCATTTCGCATATCTAAACCTCATGGACGAGAGCGCTATGTCTCGCATGAGAGGATTTCATTTGATCTTTTGCCGAAATGTCTTCATCTACTTCTCTCGCGATAACGTGCGCCGTGTGGCATTGGCCTTTCACCACAGCCTACGATCCGATGGATACCTGTGCCTGGGAGTGGCTGAATCCCTGCTCACGTTGGACGTGCCTTTCGAACTCGTTGAAATCGCAGGAGCTTTCTTCTATCACAAGAGGTGCCTATGAGAACGCCAATTCGCGTGCTGGTCGTGGACGATTCCGCCTACATCCGTAAAGTCGTAACGCAGATGTTACGACGGGATCCCCACATTGAAGTGGTGGGGACAGCTCGTGATGGCTTAGACGCCCTGGAGAAGGTACAAGAGCTGAAACCCGACGTCATAACGCTCGATTTGATCATGCCGCGCCTGGACGGTGTGGGATTCCTACGGGAACAGATGTCCCGAAAGAGGATCCCTGTAGTAGTGGTGAGCATCGCCAGCGAGGATGGCGAACTGGCGATGGCTGCTCTGGAAGAAGGGGCTGTGGAGTTCGTGCAGAAGCCCACGGCCCTGGCCTCGGAGCAGGTACTTCAGATCGCGGATGAGCTGATCGCCAAGGTGAAAGCGGCAGCCACCATCTCCCCTCAGAAGTTATCTCATCTGGTTGAGATCGCCCCTACCCCTATAACCCTTGGATTCTCCCCAACGATAAAGGCCATCGACGCCGTCGTCATAGGAGTATCCACCGGAGGACCTCAAGCGTTGCGTTATTTGATCCCAAGCCTGCCGGGCGACTTCCCTGTCCCCATCGCAATTGTCTTACATATGCCCATCGGGTATACTAACCCATATGCCCAACGACTCAGCCAACTCAGTGCCCTAGAGGTGATCGAGGCAAAGGAAGGGGACGAGATGCGCCCCGGACGCGTGTTGCTGGCGCCAGCAGGGCGTCACCTGCTCCTCATCCGTCAAAACACAGGACGGGTGACCGCCCATCTGGATATGTACCCGTTGGACACACCACACCGGCCATCCGTAGATGTGCTATTCCAGTCAGCGGCGAAGGCCTACGGATCCCGAGTGCTGGGCGTAGTAATGACCGGAATGGGGCGAGATGGGACAGAAGGAGCCGCCTGGATCAAAGCACAAGGAGGATATATCCTGGCGGAGGATGAGTCATCCTGCACAGTGTTTGGGATGCCGCGCTCGGTGATCGAAGCGGGCCTGGCTGACCGGGTCATCCCACTACAGGCTCTACCGCAGGCTATCCTGGAACTGGTCTTGGAACAGTAGAGAAGGGGAACATAATGGCAAAGATACTGCTAGTAGACGACTCCAGACTGGCCAGAAACACCCTCAAACGCATCCTGCAGGAGGGACATACGTTATCAGAAGCATCGGATGGAGTACAAGCTATCGAGCAATACTATGTGGAAAAACCGGACCTCGTGATTCTAGACCTGACCATGCCGCGAATGCATGGGCTGGAGGTATTGAAGCAAATCCGGCGGATAGACCCCGATGCGCTGGTGATCATCGGAACAGCCGATATCCAAGACCGCACACAACAACGCGCTCGAGAACTGGGCGCGGCTGCCGTTATCCACAAGCCGTTTCAGGCCGACGCGGTCAAGCAAATCGTCACGAAGGTCCTACAAGGAAGGATGACATGAGT
>JAGHDS010000450.1 GCA_021159845.1 Anaerolineae bacterium | reverse complement strand
TGCGCGTCGGTGATGCCGCCGGTGGGGGCGCCCTCCAACAGGATACGGACGTCCACCCCCTGCTGGGCCCGCTCCGCAAGCGCCAACCCGATGGGCACGCTCTCCAGGACATACCCTTCAAAGGCAATGCTTTTCCGGGCAGCGCGAATGTGGGCGATCACCGTCTCGAAGATGTTGTCGGGAGCGATCGTAACCGTCAGGTGAGCGGTCTCCGTGATCACATACGCCGGCCAGAATGCTTCCAGGTCCCAACCGGGGTAGCGCACCCGTCGGCCGGTCAGGCAATCAGTTGGATCCGTGGCCCAGTCACTGGCGGTGTCCGTATCCTGCACAGGCTGCCCACGCCCATCCAGCTTGCGGTACAGGATCTGCCCCTCGGCGCCGAAGCCGCCCGCCGTGTATGGTTCGACCGGGTCCCCATGCCAACCCGGCCCCGAAGGGGCATCCTCATAAGCGATCGCATCCACCAGATGCCCGTCGGGGGAGTGGAGCGTCACCCGGGTGCCGCTGTTCGACAGGCGCAAGACATCTCCACGAGCATCGGGGACATTTGGATCCGTGTCCGCGCCCCACTCACAATTTGGGAAGAAACCGAACTCCGTAGTGAACGCGGTCGCTTCCCGCGTGCACCACAGGAACTGGCCAGGAAGCAGCGTCAGCGTCGGCATCGTGCCCGCACGCAGCCCGTCCCGTAGTTGCCAGCCCGCTAATGGGACAGGTGTGCGCCCGACATTCCAGAGCTGGATGGCTTCGTCCTTCTCCCCTGATCCGTAAGCATCGTAGTACACGGCGCTGATGCGCACGTCCTGCCCAACAAATGGCCAATCCAGCGACACAAGCGGCAAAAATTGTCGCGGGGGCGGAGGATCCGCCGGAGCGCTGGCCGCGGCCGCCCCGGTCGCCAGCCACATCCAGCACACCCACACGATACCCAGCGCTACACCTACGCGTTTGCGGCTCAAGCGATTGCCCTTTTCCTGCCGTGTTACAGGTCCCCCTCCAGTATACCACAGCGGCGGGGGTGCACCTTGCGTAGGCACCTTTGACGCAAAGCCTTTCTTGCTCTATGCTACGCCCGTCCGGCCTGGAGATATGGCAGAGGACAGGCGATGGGACGTATTGCTCCGCGCCCCATCACTTCTCACAACACAACACCCTGAGTAGGTGTTGCAATCGTCTCAGATAGCCGATCATCAGCTCAGTTGAAGGGAGTGTCGTATGAGCCGAGAGAACTTACTATGGAAGATCGAGAAGCAAATCTATTACCCTTCGATCACGGAGGTCGCGCCATCGCCGGATGGCCGTTGGGTCGTCTACGCAGTGAAGGAGCCGCTGATGACCGATGAAAGGAGCGAGTTCCTGACCCATCTCTACCTGGCCTCGGCGGATGGCGACGAGCACTTCCAGCTCACCTTCGGTGAGTACAGTGATCGCGGCGCGCAGTGGTCGCCGGACGGCCGGTACATCGCGTTCCTCTCCACCCGCAATAAGGAGAAGGCCAACATCTACATCATGCGCGTCAATGGGGGCGAGGCATGGGCGTTGACCTGCTACGAAAAAACGAACGTGGCGGCGCTCAAGTGGTCGCCCGACGGCAAGCAGATTGCCTTCACGATGACCGAGCCGCCCTCGGAGGAAAAGGAGAAAGCGCAAAAAGCCAAGAATGATCCCAAGCTGTGGGGCGAGGATTTCGATTTCCAACACTTGTTCGTGGTACCCTTCGTCGAAGGACCACGCACCCCCCCGGAGGCCCGACAGATCACCAGCGGTCGCTTTCATGTGGTGAACTTCGATTGGCTGCCCGATAGCCGTACCCTGGCCTTCACCCATCGGCCGACGCCCGTGGCCGACGACTGGCCGCAAACCCGGCTGTCCCTCATCGCCGTGGACGGAGACGACGCGAAGCCACGGGAGCTGGCCGTGGTCGCCGACTACGAGGCGAAGCCGGTCGTCTCCCCGGACGGCCACTGGATTGCCTGTGGCACCAGCGATCGGCCCGCCCGCTGGGCCTTCGCCAATCGCATCGTGCTCTACCCGGTGGATGGGGGCGAACCTCGTCCGCTGGCTTATACCCCCGATAGCCAATCGGGAATGATCGGCTGGTCGGAGGATGGTCAGGAGGTATACGCGTGGGAGAGCAGCGGTGTGACCTCGCAGATCTGGGCATTGCCCATCACCGGCGAGTCGGGACGCCCCATCACCGCAGACGAGAGGCTGAAGACGCTCCCCGCCGTGAACCGCCGCGGGCAGATCGCCTTCGTCGGCCAGGATTTCCCCGAGCCCAACGCGGTCTACCTGCTGGACCCGAAGGCCGGCGAGGTGCGGAGCGTCGCACAACCGGCCATGCCCGAGGAATGGCCTGACGCTCCACTGCCCAAGGTCGAGGTGATTCGCTGGAAGGCACCCGACGGGCTGGAGATCGAAGGCATCCTGGTCTACCCGCTCGATTACACGCCCGGACAGCGGTATCCTCTGATATTGGAAGTCCACGGTGGGCCGGCTGGCGTCTTCTCTCGAAGCTTCATCGCGTCCCCCGACCGGTATGCAAACGCCGCTGCTCTTGCGGAGCGCGGCTTCGCTGTGCTCCGCCCCAACCCGCGCGGGTCATCCGGCTACGGCAAGGAGTTCCGATTCGCCAACCACGCCGATTGGGGCGGCGGTGATTACGCCGATCTCATGGCCGGGGTGGATACCCTGATCGAGCAAGGTCTCGTCGATCCGGATCGGCTGGGCGTGTTGGGATGGAGCTACGGCGGCTTCATGACATCCTGGATCATCGGGCACACCGACCGGTTCAAGGCCGCGTGCGTAGGCGCTGGCGTCACCGACCTCATCTCCATGACCGGCACCAGCGACATTCCCGGCTTCCTGCCAGACTACTTCGACCATGAGTTCTGGGAGGATCTACAGCCCTATCTGGACCACTCCCCCATCTTCTACGTGCAGAACGTGAGCACACCAACGCTGATCCAGCATGGCGATGCGGATGAGCGCGTGCCGATCAGCCAGGGCCACGAACTGTACAACGCGTTGAAACGGCGTGGCGTGCCGGTGAAAATGGTCATCTATCCCCGACAGGAACATGGCTTCTCCGAGCCTCGCCTATCCATCGACGTCAAACGGCGGGCGGTGGAATGGTTGGAGCGATGGATTCTGGGACAAGAGGAGGCGCATGACAGGGACTGAGAGGATCAGCCCCCGCTTCTATGTGCGCGACATCCCCATATATGGCGACCTGATCCTGTCGCCGATGGCCGGGTTTTCTGATTTGCCTTACCGGTCGATATGTCGCGAGCTCGGCTCCGCGATAAGCTACACGGAGTTCGTGCCCGTTAACACGATCTCCTATCAGCATAAGTTGACCGGGCGCACCCTGCAACGGCTGCGCTACAAGCCGGAGGAGCGCCCGGTCGCGTTCCAAATCTCAGGATCCTCCGTGGAATCATTGGTAGAGGCAGCGAAACGCATTGAGGCCCTGGAACCGGACATCATTGACGTCAACATGGGATGCCCGGCCAGGCGAGTCTACGCGGGAGGGGCCGGCGCGGCCCTCCTGCGCGACCCGGCCAAGATCGCCCGCATCTTCCGGGAGCTCACGGCGTCGGTATCCATCCCCGTGACGGGGAAGATCCGCCTGGGCTGGGACGCTCACCACCGTAACTACATGGAGGTCGCACGGGCAATGGAGGAGAACGGGGCGGCGTTGATCGCTGTGCACGCCCGCACGCGGGATGAGGATTACAGTCAGCCGGCCGCGTGGGAGGCCATTGCCGAGATCAAACAAGGCGTCTCGATCCCCGTCATCGGCAACGGCGACGCGATCACGGTCGCCGATATAGAACGCATGTTAGCCGAAACCGGCTGCGACGCCGTCATGATCGGCCGCGGCGCCTTGGGGCACCCCTGGATCTTCCAACGCCTCGACAGGGATCAGGTCCCCATTGAGGACAAGATCGCGATGATCCGCCGACACCTGCGCGAGATGTTGGGTTTCTATGGGAACCCGCTGGGACTCGTCCTGATGCGGAAACACATCCCGCATTACCTCAAGGGATATCCAAACATCCGCCGCCTTCGCTATGCTCTGCTTCGCTGTGAGGATGCTGAGACGTTCCACCATCTTTTGGACGAGCTAGCTCAACTTCTCAGCCAATGACATGCGAATGACAAGCCTTCTTTGTAAATCGAAGATGCTTCGCGGACATCCTCACGGGGCAAGAGGGAGAAATACAGGGGGATGGGGCCTAACAAGCTATCAGGCCATTTGTTGCGGGATCATACAACTCTGTGAGGCTCTATAATGGGGCACAGCCAATTCCTCTCGCCTTAACGGTGAACAGTCGCCATGAGCGGTGGCACACCGCATAACGATGAAAATGGATGGTCGATACCGATGAGCATAAGAACGCAGATGACGCTGATGTACGCAGATCCTCATGGACCATCCCGATTTTGCCCTTTCATCTGCGTAGATCGGCTTCTTCTGCGTCATCAGCGTTCACCGATTCTATTTTCGAAGAGTTACCCAGGTGGCCGGGTTTCTGACTTCCTGCCAGCTATGCTATACTGGTGCAGCTATGGACGAAAAGGCTTTGCATATACTTGAATTCGATAAGATCCGAGCGCAGTTAGCGGAGCATACCAGCTTCTCCGCCGGGCGTGAGCTTGCACTGGCGCTCCAGCCGACGAGTGACATGGGGCTGGCCCGCGAGCGGCTGGCGGAGACTGCCGAGGCCCGCACTTTGTTGGAGCAGAACACGAATATCCACATGGGGGGCGTGCACGATGTGCGCCCTTTGCTGCCGCGAGCGGAGCGCTCGGAGATCCTGTTACCCGCGGATTTATTGAGCATTCACAGCACCCTCGCGCGCGCCCGGTCGATCCGGCGCACGCTCACCCGGCTGGGGGGGCAGTTCTCCCGCCTGGCCAACATCGCGGCGCGGATCGAGCCATGTGATGCGCTTATCGACGAGATCAGCCGGTGCATCAGCGAGCGCGGCGAGGTGCTGGACAGCGCATCGCCCGCCCTGGCGCGTATCCGCAGCGAAAAGCGTGTGGCCCATGAGCGGCTGATGTCCTTGTTGGAACGCATCGTCTCATCGCCGAGCAACGCACCTTACCTGCAAGAGCCCATCGTCACCCAACGCCAGGGACGGTATGTGGTCCCATTGAAGGCGGAATTTAAGGGCCGCATCCCCGGGCTCGTGCATGACCAGTCAGCGTCCGGCGCCACCCTCTTCATCGAGCCCCTGGCCGCGGTGGAACTGAACAACCGTTGGCGGGAGAAGGAGCTGGAGGAGGAGAAGGAGGTCCGTCGTATCCTGTTGGAGCTTACGGAGCTGGTGGGGGATGAGGCACCCTACATCCGGCGCACTGTGGAGGCGTTGGCAGAGCTCGATATGATCTTCGCCAAAGCGCGATATGCGGAGCAGCTTGATGCGTCCGAGCCAGAGCTTGTCCCATTCCGCCAGCCGTCCTCCCCACGTCATCGCCGCGCGGGTGGGCGGGAAAAGAATTCCTCATCGGCCGAGGTCTCCCACCCGGGCTCGGTGATCGAGTTGCGGAGGGCGCGGCATCCCCTGCTCAACCCCGATACCGTTGTGCCTATCGACGTGCATCTGGGGGATGACTATTTCATTCTGGTGATCACCGGCCCCAACACGGGGGGCAAAACCGTCACGTTGAAAACCGTGGGCTTGCTGACGCTGATGGCCCAGGCGGGTATGCATATCCCGGCCGCCCCAGGCTCTCGAATCAGCGCCTTTGAGGGCGTCTACGCGGATATCGGCGATGAGCAGTCCATTGAGCAGTCGTTGTCCACGTTCTCGTCACATATGTCCAACATCATCCACATCCTGGATCGGGCGAATGAACACAGCCTGGTGTTGTTGGATGAGCTGGGCGCGGGTACCGATCCGGAGGAAGGCTCTGCCTTAGCGCGAGCATTGCTCTCCCATTTGCTGCAACGTCGCATCACAACGCTGGCGACGACCCACTACTCGGAGCTGAAGGTTTTCGCTCATACGACGCCTGGGGTGCGCAATGCCAGCGTGGAATTCGACATCGAGACGTTGGCACCGACTTATGAGTTGAGCATTGGGTTGCCCGGCCGGTCCAACGCCCTGGCCATCGCCCGCCGCCTGGGGCTCGACCCGGAGATCGTGGCAACGGCCGAAGCGATGGTGTCCCCCACCTCTTTGCAGGCCGATGCGCTGTTGGCCGAGATCAAGAGCGCGCGCGATGAGGCTCAGGCGCGGTTGGTCGAGGCAGAACGGCGTCTGAACGCCGCCAAGGCATTGGAGGCCGACCTGCGTTACCGACTGGCTCACATCGAAGAGGCCCGCCGTGAGGTACTCGATGAAGCGCGGACCATCGCCCAGGCTGAGCTGGAAGAGGTACGCGCCGAGATCGAGCGGCTCAAGCGGCGGCTGTCGCTGATACAAGCGGGTGGGTCGCTCCACGAGCGCTTCCTGGCAGAGGCGGAGGCGGAATTAGCCCGTCGTGCTCAGGAGGTCCCCCCTCTGGAGGAGACGACGGCGCCCGAACGGGAGGCGGTTCCCACCGGGCCATTGCAAAAAGAAGATATCGTGTGGATCCCCTCGTTGCAGTCCACCGGCCGGATCGTCGAGCTGGACCCCGAGGAGGAAATGGCAGAGGTGCAGATCGGCACGTTCCGGTTGCGCCTGCCTACCTCCAAGCTGGAGCTGCGTGAGCGGGAACCCGAGCCTGCTGGAGTAGCTGAGGCCGTCCATCGGCCGTCCGCGCCCTCGCCGGGGATGGAGCTGGACCTGCGCGGTCAGCGGGTGGACGAGATGATACCGCGGCTGGAGAAATACCTGGACGACGCGTATTTAGCGGGTTTGCCGTGGGTGCGTATCATCCACGGCAAGGGGACGGGCGCGTTGCGCCGGGCAGTGCGTGAGATGCTGGCTCATCATCCTCTGGTAGCCGAGATACGCTCCGGTGAGCAGGGCGAGGGCGGCGAGGGCGTGACGATCGCTCGCCTGATCAGCCAGGATTGATCTCCCCTGGCCTACGCCGGGGATACAACCTCTTCCTCGGCCTTTCGCTCGGAGACGAGCTGTAACAGTCGGTCCACGATGGCCAACGTGGCGCCTGGGCGAGCCAGCCGCCGGGCCCGTTCCTTCATCTGCTGTAGATCCGGGTTGCCTGCCTGAAGCCAGTCGACGACGACTTGTGCGATTTCCTCGGGATCCTCTGCGTACGCGCCGACGCCGTTCTCCGTCACGTAAGGGATGTTGCCAGCCTCCTGTCCCGGGACAAACCCGCTGAGGATGATCGGCAGCCCCATACTCAGCGCTTCGCTGATGGTGCCAGGACCGGCCTTTGTGACGATGCAGTCGGAGGCCGCCATCCAGTCCGGCATATTATGCACAAACCCCTGGATGGAGACGGGGATCGGCCACGAGCGCTTTCGGAGTCGACGTTCCAGGGTTTCATTGCGCCCGCAGATGACGGCCATCTGGGCGGGCGTCTCCTGTGCCAGCGCCTCGGCTATGGCAACGGCAATCGCCTCGACCGGACCCATTCCCTCGCCCCCTCCCATGAGTAACACCGTCGGTAGCTCCGGATGGAGGCCAAGACGGCTTCTCACAAGCTCTTGTTCTTGGGGACCAATTGCCCGCCGGTGAAAGCGCATACTGATCGGCATACCGGTGACGAGCACACGCTCTGGTGACATGCCGTATTTGAGCGCGCGCTCCCAGGCTGCCCCCGTGGGCACGCAGCACAGATCCGCGTCGGGACAGAACCAGGCAGGGGGCGTGGTTACCAAATCGGTGACCACGGTCACGAAGGGGGCGTTCACCCCGGCACGACGCAGCACCCGCAAAGCGGCGTGGTTGATCAGCGGGTGGACCGTAATCACCAAATCAGGATTCTGTTGTCGGAAGTAGGTCCCCACCGGCCGCGACGTCAGCGGCGTGAATGCCGTCTCGATGGCCCGGATTACCAAGGGGCGCTCCCCGAGGTACCAGACAGCGCGCCAGAGCCATAGGGCATCGTCGACCATCGGCCGGTACGTGCGTCGAAGCTGGTTCAACGGCCAGAAAGTATGCTCTGAGATCAGATCCACGAGGACCGTTTCAACCTCATCGCCCAGGCGGGCGCGAAATCCTTCCGCCAGCGCTTCGGCGGCACTTCGATGTCCCCCTCCCGTTTCGGACAAGAGGATCAGCACCTTCATCTCTCAGCTTACTCCCTCTCCAGCGATTTCGTCACCTCATCCTAACACATAGAACCATATTACAAAGTAAGCGTTACTCTAAAGCAGGTAAGATGAGGCCTTTGCTGTCCAGCCGCCTGAGTGTTGCCTCTATCGCGATGACGCGGCCAAAGCTTCTCCGTCACTCTTTCGCATGAAAAGCGCCGAACACATCGAGAGTCCCGACATGTTCGGCGCTTTCCTTTCCTCCTCGTCCCACTGGAGTCTGTTCACCCGGGTTGCGTGGTCAAAACCTCCAATGCGATCGCCGCGTAGGCCTGGGCGGCGCGGATTACGTCATCCAGGAGAATGTGCTCATCCGCGGTGTGGGCGTATCGTTCCTCGCCGGGGCCAAAGCCGATGGTGGGAATCCCGGCCTCTCCCATCGTGTAGACGCCATCAGTGGAGAACGACCACACCCCTAACTTGGGGCGAAAGCCCAGCGCCCGTTCCACGGCTCGTTGGCCTGCCTTCACTAGAGGATGATCTTCGGATAGCAGCCAGGCGGGATAGTATTCCCGGCCATTCATTCGTCGCCCGGTGTAGCTGGTGAGTTCGAACTCAGGCACAACCACCTCGGTGTCGGCGTTCTCGCGATGGATGATCTGCTGAATCTCAGCCAGGGCGCGTTTCTCCGTCTCTCCCAGCGTCAGGCGTCGATCAATGATAAACGTGCACCGATCCGGAATGACATTATGGCTTCCGGCTGCACTTTCGATTTGCGTTACGGCGATGGAACCGCTGCCCAAGACTTGATCGCTCACTGTCAGTTGTCTGGACAGCAGCTCGATGCCGAAGATTAGGCGTGTGGCCGCGTAGATAGCGTTCTCACCCCGCTCCGGCGTGGATGCGTGACAGGCCCGCCCATGTGCAGTCACGCGCATTTCCAGCCGGCCGCGCTGCCCCCGGTGGATCTGCAGATCCGTTGGCTCGCCCAGAACCACATAGTCAGGCCGTAGCCCTTCCTCCTCCACCAGCCAGCGCATCGCCAGTCCCTCAGCTGGTTCCTCCTGCACCACGCCAACCACATAGAGATCACCTGGGAAAGGAATGCCAGCGTCGATCAGTATCTTAGCGCCGTAGATCATCGCCGCTAAAGCTCCCTTCATGTCCACGGCGCCACGCCCGAACAGGATGCCATTCTCGACTTCCGCACCAAACGGATCATAGGACCACGCCGATCGGTCACCGATACCGACGTGGTCCATGTGTCCGTTGAAAACCAGCTTGGGTCCCGCCAGACCGGTGCTCACACGGCCGATGACGTTACCCACTCCATCGATATGAACGTCGGTAAATCCCACGTGGCGCATTTCCTTTGCCAGCCGCTGCGCCACGTCTCCCTCCTGCCCGGAAGGGCTGGGAGTTCGTATGAGATCACGCAAGAACGCGATGCACGCCGACTGATCAGCCGACGACATGGAGAGTTGTCGCATGTTCATTTATGCATCACTCTGCTTATTCGCCTCCGTGAGGATGGCCGTCTGCCTCCTGGCTGCATGGTCAGTAAGCCCCCTCCCCCAGCAGCACCAGCGGTATGGTCTTCAACAAGATGCGCAGGTCCAGAAAGGGAGACCAGTTTTCCACGTAGTAGATATCCAACAAAACCATCTCGTCGAAGGAGAGGTTGCTGCGCCCGCTCACTTGCCAGAGCCCAGTGATCCCAGGCGATACCTCCAGGCGCTTCCGATGCCACTCCTGATACTGAGCGACTTCCTCAGGCAGGGCTGGGCGGGGGCCTACGAGGCTCATCTCCCCCCGAAGGACGTTGTAAAGTTGCGGAAGCTCATCCAAGCTGGTGCGTCGCAGGAATCGCCCTACGCGAGTTCGTCGGGGGTCTCCCTTTATCTTGAAGAGCGGCCCATCTGCCTCGTTGAGCGGGTCAAGCTGCGGCCGCATCTGCTCTGCATTGGCGACCATGGAGCGGAATTTATAGATGGTGAAGAGCTTCCCTTTGCGCCCAACGCGGGTCTGTCGGAACAGGACGGGGCCGGGTGAGTCCAACCGGATTGCCAGCGCGATACAGAGCAAGAGCGGTGAGAGTAGGATGAGTCCCACTCCGGCGATGGTGATGTCCATGAATCGCTTGAACACCCTGTTCCAGCCGGTGATCGTCATCTCCCGCACGCTGAGCAGTGGGATGCCGGCCACCTGATCCACGTGCAGGCGATTCAGGCTGAGCTGTAGTAGGTCGGGCACCACGCGCACCCGGACGCCGACTCGGCTTGCCTCCGTGATGACCTGGGTAATCCTCTCGTGGTACTCCCATGGTAAGGCGACGATGACCTCGTCTACCAGGTTCTGCCTCAGAATCCGAGATAAGTTATCGATCGCCCCAAGGGCCTTGAACGGACCGATGTCTCGTTGCCCCTTCTCCGGGTTGTCGTCCAGGAAGCCGAGCACGTGGTACCCGTACTCGGGCTGAGCGACCAGGTTGCGCAACACCGCGCGTCCCGTTTCCCCAGCGCCAACGATCAGCACACGATCCACACCGATGCCCCGACGCCGCAGACGTGAGATGATGATCGACCTGAGCGCCCGGGAGGCCGCCAATACGGTGGGAATCAGGACAGCCGCGTAGAGAAAGATCAGGCGCGAGTAAAAGAGGGGTCTGTAGAAGAAGGTCACCACAACCATGATAATGATGCCCGTCGTGGTGCCGTTGATGATGGCGTAGACCTCATCGAACCATGTCGCGCCACGGCGCAGGCTGTAGACCCCTTCGAGGTGGAAGGCAATCAGGAGCAAGATGGTCAGGACGACAACGAAGGGCAGGTAAGCACGATAGCTGGTGTTGAAAGCCGGGTCCACTGCCCGGAACCACTGCCGGTCGTATCTGATCCAGTAAGCGATGGCAAAGGCGACGTTGATCAGGATGGCATCCGAGATGACCAACAGCCACCCCACCCAACGTCGAAAATGCTTACTGGCCGGGTGTGTCTTGCTCCAGGGCCAAGCGGTAAGCAGCGACAGTCTCACGTGCCGTTTTCTCCCACGAGAACAGACGAGCGCGGGCCAGGCCGGCCTCGCTCAATTGCTGACGCAGCTCTGCATCCTCCAATAGACGCGCCAGGGCCTCGGCGATCGCTTCGGTATCGTGGGGATCGACCGTCAGCGCGGCATCACCGACCACTTCCGGTAACGAAGACGTATTAGACGTAATCACAGGCGTTCCACAAGCCATCGCTTCCAAGGGGGGTAACCCAAACCCCTCATAGAGGGAAGGATAGATGAATACCTCGGCTGCCCGATACCAGCCGGGCAACTCCGCGGCTGGTATGTACCCAGGGAACCACACCCGATCGGCCAGGTCTAATGCATGAACCCGAGCGAAGATGGTATCATAATACCAACCTTTCGCCCCGGCCACCACGAGCTGCGTCTCGCGATCCTGCGTCGCCTGCACCCAACGCGCGAACGCCTCGATGACCGCTACCACGTTCTTACGGGGCTCCAGCGTCCCCAGATAGAACACAAAACGGGAAGGGAGGCCCCGCCTCCGCCGGAACGCTTCGACCGCCTCCCGGGGAGCCGGGCGATATTCCGGCTCGATCCCTACATGCGCCACTGAGACGCGTTCGGCGGGTACCCCCCACAATTGCACCAAATCCCTGCGCGTGCTAAAGGAGTCCGCGATCACCCGACGCGCGCGAAAGACGCTATACCGGGTCATCACCTGTAAGTACAGGCGATTGAACGGCCGGAACGCTCCCGGATATCGAACGAAACTGAGATCATGGACGGTAACGACGGTGGGACACGCTCGAACGACCGGAGCCACGTAGGCCAAAGCGTGTAACAGGTCCAATCGCTCCCGCCAGGCCAGCCATGGTTGCATGCTCTGCTCCCACGCGATCCGTATCCATGGGTTCGTAGTAGGCCAGCGCGTGTATCGGCTGGACATTCCTGACGGTGGAGCGAACCGGGCATCGCCTACAAAGGCGACAAAGCGCCACTCCGGCGCCGCGCCTGGCAGGGCGCGCAGCAGCTGGTGAATATAGCGATTGATCCCCGCGCTACGATAGGTCTCGCTGAAGGAAAGAAGCTGCGCGCTCAGACCTACCCGAACCATCGACCGTCCTGATTCCACTTTCCCATTATACCACAGGAGACAGGACAAGCCAGTTTACATGGCTCTATCAACAGGGCTTTTTCAAAGTCAGGAAGGGGCAGGCAG
>JAGHDS010000066.1 GCA_021159845.1 Anaerolineae bacterium | reverse complement strand
GGTATGCGCTCCCCTTTCTTAGCATCCAGATTCTATCATGTCAGGCATCAGGCGCGCAAAGATGACATGCTCGCCGCCGATGTGAGATGGATGCATCTGGTAGTGGGAGCCCTTGGCGCTCTTCGACCCCGCCCTGTTGGGTATCCCCATTACGATCTGGTAGCGATCTCTTGGCGCATGGACGAGCATCGATTGCCACGCGTCTCGAACGGTGCTATACTCCCATCGCCTTCATGAAACTCTGCGTGGAGTGTTGGGACATCTTATGAGCACACCTTCTCTACGATCTCTGCTGGACTTTGCATTGGATGCTGCCTGGCAGGCGGGGCGTATCACGTTGGGGTATTTTCAAACCGGTGTGATGGTCGAGCGCAAGGCGGACAATACCCCCGTCACCATCGCTGACCGGCAGGCGGAGCAGAAGTTGCGCGATCTGATCGCTCGCTATTGGCCGGAGCACGGCATCATCGGTGAGGAGTTCGGGACGCAGGGAGCCGTCTCCGGGCTGAGCTGGATCCTGGATCCTATCGACGGCACGAAGTCGTTTGTGCATGGGGTGCCGCTGTATGCCACGCTCATCGCGCTGGCGGACGGGACAGGCCCGCTGATCGGGGTAGCGCACTTCCCCGCGTTGGGGGAGACGGTGTACGCGGCCCGGGGGGAAGGGTGCTATTGGAACGGCCGTCGGGCTCACGTCTCGCAGGTGGATGATCTGGCGGATGCGGCTCTGTTGAGCAGTGAGATGAATAATTTCGCCGCGGCTGGCCGCGCGGCTGCGTGGCAGCGGCTTGTGGATGCAACATACATCCAACGCACCTGGGGAGATGCCTACGGGTACGCGTTGGTGGCTACCGGCCGCGCGGAGATCATGGTGGACCCGGAGATGGAAGTGTGGGACTGCGGGCCGCTTCAGGTCATCCTGGAGGAAGCGGGTGGCACGTTCACCGATTGGAAGGGAACGCCGACCATTTATGGCGGAGAGGCCATCGCGACAAATGGCCTGCTGTTCGATCAGGTTATGGAGCTCGTCCGTGGAAGTTGATCGAGGCCGGGTTCTCACATCCTCGCTCGTTCTTTGGAATCATGTCCCCTAGACCATGTCCGCTGAGTGATCGTGAGCTGGAAGTACTGCGGTTGGTCGCTACGGGCGCGACGAACCAGCAGGTGGCCCGTGAGCTCGCGATCAGCCCCAATACGGTGAAAGTCCACCTGCGCAATATCTTCGAGAAGTTGGACGTCTCCTCGCGCACGGAGGCGACGATGCTGGCCGTGCAAGAGGGGTGGTTGCCCATAGAGGGAGCCTCGCCGACCGCGCCTGCTGCGCCGGTCGCCCCGCCGCCTGCGCTGCCGAGCGTTCGCCCGTGGCAGCGCGTGTACCTGAGCTTCGTGGTCCTGGTGGCTGTGCTGGCTATTGTCTGGCCTCTGGTCGTTGGGACGGGCCCGGGGCCTGCGCTGGGACCGTTCAGCGACCGGGGCCGCGCCGGGTTGGGCCCCGCGCCGTGGGTGGACACGCCGCGCTGGAAGCTGCGTGCGGCATTGCCTCGGCCACGCGATCGGCTGGCCGTCGTTGCCTATATGGGTCGGCTATACGCGATCGGTGGGGAGGGGCCCGGCGGTGTCTCTGGTGCCGTGTACGTGTACGATCCGGCCAGCAATAGCTGGGCCGCTCGGGCGCACAAGCCGACCCCGGTGAGCAATTTCGGCGTGGCTGTTATCAATGGCAAGATCTATGCTGTGGGGGGGTGTACGTCCGGCGGTGGCGTCAGCGATGCCCTGGAGGTATACGATCCGGCCAACGATGTGTGGTCGCAGTTAGATCCGATGCCCGTGCCGCGTTGTGGGCACGCCGTGGCCGCTTTGGATGACAGGCTATATGTGTTTGGCGGCTGGGATGGGAGCCGCTACACGGCGGATGTGCTGATCTACGATCCGGGCGCGAGGACGTGGAGGACGGGAACGCCGATGCCCGTAGCGCGAGGGTTCCTGGGGGCGGTTGCCCTGGACGATCTGATTTACGTGGTGGGGGGCTACGATGGGGACCGGGAATACGCATTGGCTCATCGCTATGACCCGGTGGCGGATCTCCAGGGAGCGCCTGCATGGGAGGAGTTGCCATCCATGTTGGAGCCGCACGGCGGAGTGGGCGCTACGGCCAGTGGCGGGGCGTTGTACATTATAGGCGGTGGGTGGCGAGGCAATCTGGAGTATAATGAGCGCTTCGACCCGTTGAGCGGTACATGGTCCCGGGTGAGTTCGCCGCTAGAGATGCAGTGGCGCAATCCGGGCGTGGCTGCCCTTGGATCGATGGTGTACGTCGTTGGAGGGTGGAGCGGGGATTATTTGAGCATTACGGCCGCCTATCAGTCCTCGTTCCGCATGTTCCTGCCGCTGGGCAGCCGTGGCGCGGGTCCGTGATCCTCTATCCCTGTGGTGGTGGTGTTAGGGGCCCAGCGTCGCTGAGCCCCTGTTTCACGAAGTTCTGGGTTATTGGGAATACGGTGCCTGGGCTGCTTATAGCCCGGGTGATGCCAGTTTGCGGATCTTCTCGCTGGTCTCTCGCCAACTGATGGGGGAAAGACCAAGCTTCCTTCGTAATTGCTCCTCTGGCATTCCGTTGCGGAAATCGCGCACGGCGCAGGTCCAGCGCAGCACCTCGAATCCGACCGGCTTGGTGAGCCCCGCCCGGCTGGCCAAGTCGGATAGCACATACTCCAGATTACGGGCTGTGCATTCGAAGAGATGCGTCTTAGGATGGTATTCGGCCAGGTATTGGCGTAAAGCGGGCACGAGATACGGGCTCAGGCTCAAGCGGCGCTCTTTGTGCATAAGCCGTGGGTTATCGTAACGGATGATGATGGATGGGGCAGCCGGGTTGGATAAATCAATGTCATCCAGTTTCAGGTTCATGCACTCGCTTTTCTTGATGCCGGTTTGCAGCAGCAGGTTGACCAATACATAGGGCCTGGCGTCGGGACGCGAGGCCCACAACATATCCTGGGCCGTACGTACGAGCTGGTCGACCTCATCGTCGAAAAGGATCTCGGGCAAGGGTGTGCGCACGGGTTGATGTGCGATAGGGGCAGCCGGGTCGCTGGCGATCACGTTTGTCTCGGCCAGCCATCCGAAGAACACCTTCAGCGTGGTGAGCCGCCGGGCAAATGACTTCGGGCTACAGGGCTTGCCTCGCTGGTAGAGCAGGTAGGCCAGGAAATTGTTTAAATCCTCCGTGCTAATGCTGCCTATCGGCTGCTCGGCGCCCAGGTAGCGGCTGAGAATGCGCAAATCGCCCGTGAATGCCTTGATCGTGTTCTCCGAGAATCCCTTGCGCCTCATGTACCCGTGGAACGCTCCC
>JAGHDS010000506.1 GCA_021159845.1 Anaerolineae bacterium | reverse complement strand
TTAAGCCCCCTTCTCCCAGGCGTGGGAGAAGGGGGTCTGGGGGATGAGGGCCATCCGCGGCCAAAACACTTGGAGCTAGGCGCTTGTATTGAGTGTGTCTTCACCCACATCACTCACCGGATGCCAATGAGATCGAGTGGGAGAACGATGAACGGTTACTGACTGGAGTAACTGCCTCTAGGGGCGATGGCAGCTTATGATGTTGAGGGTCGCGCGGCGCTCACCGGCTACCTGGCGCGGGCCTCCTGGTGTGGGATAGCCGTCGGGATGGCGTACTCTCAGGGCCTTTGAGGGGACTGGTCGGTGTGTTATAATGCGTGGCGAAAGGCGCCGATCCACTCGGCGACTCCCTCGCACGAGGAGGTATCCATGAATAAGTATAGAGCATGTGGGATGGTTCTCGTCGCTCTGATCATGCTGGCCATGCCGTTAGCTGGCCTATGGGGGCGAGCGGGACTACCCACCGTGGTGGCGCAAACGACCACCGATGAGGAAATCGTCTATCTGGATTCCAGCGGACGTATCAAGGTTAGCGATCCTTATGTGCCTGCGGGTAAAGAGGCGGTCGTCTGGCAGTCTTCCGACACGGGGTGGTATGCGGTCGTAACTGGGGACTTCAACGGGGACGGTGATGATGAGATCCTCGCCATCAAGGGATCCACGGCAAAGGTGTTCGATCCGGTCGTGCAACGCGGGGAGGACCCTGTCGTGTTTCAGCAGAGCGCTGTGCCATATGTGTGGGAACGAGCGGCGACAGGTGACATCGACGGGGATGGGCGAGATGAGATCATCCTCACTCGTTCGGATTATACCGGTAGCATCCGTGAACACCTGACTGTATGGGATGGCGGCGAGCACGGCACGGCCTGGACGGAGATCCGGGATAATGGGTATGGTTGGCCGTGGGATGCCGTTGCCTTGGGCGACGTGAACGGCGATGGACGCGATGACATCGCCATGATCCGGTATTATGAAAGCATGCATGATCGCCGGTTGATGATCTTGAATCCGGTGAACTGGACGGCCTTACATGACAAGTCTTACGATTTCCCGTGGTTGAACCTCGCGATTGGGAACACGGATAAGACGACGGGGACGGACGTGGAGGAGATCGTCCTGACCCGGGAGAAAGTTGTTGCAGCGTTGAACTCCTACCTCGTCATGCGATGGCGGAGTGGTAGTAGCTCTCTCGATACCGTGCACGGTGAGAAGTTCTACCCCTATTTCACGGGTATTGCCCTGGGGGATGTAAACAACAGCGGGGATGTCGAGGTGTTCCTGCTGCGCGATCCCGAGACGACCGATGGCGTCTCCCTGATCATGCGTAACTACGGCGCGGACGCGGTTCCGGGGTTCGAGGAGCGCATCGGCCGGAACTGGAAGGCGGTGCGCGCCGGCGATGTGGATGGCGATGGGAAAGCAGAGGCAGTGATCCTGTCAGCCTCGCAGATCCGCATCTATACCAGCCCTGATGTGAATAAGGCCTATACGACGATAGCGGGCTCCTTCCGGACGATAGGGCCCAGTCCCATCGCCTTGGGGAACCTGGACGGAGAGGGGATATCGCCGGAGCCGGAGTTGGGGGTGAGCCCTACAAGTATTGTGCTCCAGATGGAGATCGGGGAGAAGACGAATCGTTACGTCGACGTCTCGAATATCGGCACTGAGGATGCGATCGCGTGGACGGCGACGGTGACGGCTGGTTCGGATTGGCTGTCCATCACGCCGACCTCGGGGAATACACCCGGCCAGATCACACTGTCGATTGATACGACGACGTTGTCCCCAGGTACTTACGTCGGCAAAGTCCGTGTGACCGCCGATGGTGTTATCGGAAGTCCCAAGGATGTGACGGTTACCCTGACTGCTCAAGCGCCTCCATTTAGCGTGACTCCCACGAAAATATCCTTGACGGTTTTGTCAGGGCAGCCATATGAACATCCACAGATCAACGTGCAAGGGAATGGGATCGAGTGGATCGCCGGGGCGATCCCAGCTAAGGACTGGGATTCTCTGGCCGCAGCTTGGCAGGCGTCGGGCAAGCTCGAACACACAGCTGAGGGTTGGCGTGCCGGCGATGGGGCGGATGCGATCACCGTGCCCGATCTCCCGTGGCTGATACTGACTCCTTACCAGGGGACGGCCCCTTCGATCATCTACATCAGCATCGATGAGAGCAAGATCAGCCCCGGGCTGCATCGGGCGACCATTATCGTGGACGGCGGACCGTCCGTGTCACCGCGATTCCATAGTGTGGATTTCACGTTGTTCCTGGCTAATTACCAGAATTTTGTTCCCGGAGTTTTGAATGGAGTGCAGTGAGCCATTCAGATGGACGGGTGAGGGACACTCGGCGGGGCGACCGATCGGTCGCCCCGTTGGTTGTGGAACACTCTCCGCAGAGAAGAGTGTACTATATATTGGTTACTTTAAGTGTGAAGCACAATATGCAGTTGTAAAGTGTCCACGTGGGGAGTGTTAAAGTATCGCCTGGGGAAGGTACACTGTGCCGTGGAGGTCTCTCAGGGGAAGCGCTCAACGATCAGCGCGGACAGTATCTGTTCTATCCTGGTGATCGCTTGATCGGGAAGCTTGATCAGGTGGGCTGGGCAGTGGCAATCTGACGCTCCGAAGCGCGGGATGGGGATGGAGGCGCCGGGGATAGTCGTGAAGTAGCGGGCCCATTGGCATTCCCGGCGGTCGTCGCCCGTCGCCCACGCGATCCACTCGATGGGTGCTAGAATGGTCAGGTAGTCGATATGCCAGTGGAGGTGTTTCTTCTCGATCGGTTTCAGGTGACGAGAGATGCGAGCGCGTAAGCCACCCGGTCCGAGAGCGCTTCCTGTGTAGACGTACCAGCCTCGAGCGAGGGAGAATGTCCCCAGCCGGCCGGGGGAGACCTCCTTCGGCTCGGCAAGGTGCAAAAACAGAGCGTATGTGCCGGGTGTATTTGGGATCTGCTCGGCTTTTGTTAATCCTTGGTTGCGGACGAGGGAATATGACATCGACCTCATTGCCTTTATCGCGTGAACTGGAAGTTGCACGAGACGTGATCTACCGAGCGGGCGATCGGGTAGCTGCCCTGTACGCTCGAGAAACCGCTGTCGAGTGGAAGACGCCGGATGAGCCGGTCACCGCGGCCGACCGGGCTAGCAATGAACTGATCGTAGAGACTTTGCGATCGACGTTTCCCCATGATGGTCTCCTGTCTGAGGAGACGGCGGACGATGGCTCTCGGTTACGATATCGACGCGTGTGGATCGTTGATCCATTAGATGGCACACGAGATTTTATCGACCGCACCGGTGAGTTCGTGGTGATGATCGGGTTGGTCATCGATGGCGGCCCGGTCTTGGGGCTTGTGTACCAGCCTACCGCCAGACGACTGTTTGTGGGTCAGCCGGGTGCAGGCGCCTGGATGGAGCAAGATGGGAAGCGTGTTCCCCTGCGCGTATCTAACGTGTCCGATCCGGCCCGGATGCGGCTTGTGGTCAGCCGGACCCATCGTAGCCCGTTGACCGAGGCGGTTCGCTCGGCTTTGGGTATCCGGGAGGATCGCCCTTGCGGCAGTGTGGGATTGAAGGTAAGCCTGCTGGCAACTCAGGAGGCCGACCTGTACATTCACCCCAGCCTGGGGTGCAAGGAATGGGATGTGTGCGCTCCAGATGCCCTTCTCCGGGCTGCCGGCGGGCGGATGACCGACTGCTGGGGGCGTCCATTCCGATACAACCAGCCTGATGTGTATGCTCGCTGGGGGGTGGTGGCCAGCAACGATCGCGCGCATTCGCGGATCATCGGCCATGTGGCAGCCGTTTGCGAGTCGGCCGATGTGAGCCCGCGTGTGGGATTTAGATAGAGTGCGTTGCATACGGGTGGTAGGTTGCGAATATGACGTTATAGAGGTCATTAAATGGATCGAACCCCTGTTGGGCATTGCGGAGAACGCACGGATGGAAGAGTTGATATACGCCTCAGCTACCACATTGGCCCGTCGGATTCGTGATCGAGAGATCTCCTCGGAAGAGATCGTCCGGGCCCACCTCCAGCAGATAGAGCGGGTCAACCCTGATCTGAACGCCATCGTCCAGCTAGTGGCTGAGGAGGCCCTTGAACAAGCCCGTGCTGCTGACGCGGCACTCATGCGGGGCCAGCGGATCGGCGTGCTCCATGGCGTTCCCTTTACCGTCAAGGACTGGATCGACGTCGCCGGATTACCCTGCACTGGCGGAGACCCTCGCTTCAAAGATCGCCGGCCACGAGAGGATGCTACGGTCGTCGCCCGGATGCGCCAGGCGGGAGCTATCCTATTGGGCAAGACCAATGTGATGGTTGAAAACCCGGTCTACGGACGCACTAACAATCCCTACAACCTGGCCTATAGTCCTTGCGGAAGTAGCAGTGGTGAAGCGGTACTGATCGCCGCCGGTGGGTCCCCCCTTGGCTTGGGATCGGACTCTGGCGGCAGTATCCGCCAGCCGGCCCACGCCTGCGGCATCGCCGGGCTCAAACCAACGACGGGCCGGATCCCGCTGACCGGTCACTTCCCCTTCATCAGTGCCATGAATGACCCACGCACTACGATTGGCCCCATGGCCCGCTACGTGGAGGACCTGGCGTTGGCGCTGCCCATCCTCTCCGGGATGGACTGGAAGGATGCGAGTGTAATCCCGATGCCCCTCGCGGACTGGCGGGCTGTCGATGTGCGGTCACTTCGGGTCGCATTCTATACGCA
>JAGHDS010000304.1 GCA_021159845.1 Anaerolineae bacterium | reverse complement strand
GGGGAACAGAGCTTCCTCCTTGGCGGTGCCAAAGCTCCCCTCGCCCGCCAGAAGGCTGGGTCCCATCCATCGCAGTACTCTACGGGGAGCACTCACCTCCAGCCGATATTCGGTCAACACCTGCCCTGGATCATCCCCAAGGGTGAAGCGGGCCATCCAACGCCACTCCACGCCATCGTCATCCTCCAGGCGGCCATTCAGCTCCAAGAAGCGTTCCCCGACGCCAAGGACAGTCCCAACGATCTCCGCCTCCCGCCGCTCGCCCTGGCCATCCAGGTAGATCAAATGACAAAGGGGGCTCACGACGGCCATCCGATGCCACGTGTCTCCCTCACGCACCTCCAGGGCCAATCCCACCACCTGCTCCCCACGCATCTGACATGCCAGGCGGAGCCGATCCGTTTCCAGCACGGGCGCAGCACGGTTCACATCTGCCTCCTTCCCTACATACCTGCCCCAGGTAAGGGTGACCTGTTCATGCAGGCTACGCCTTGATCGCGCCGCTGGTGATGCCCCGGATGTAGTAGCGCATACCGAAGACGAATAGGATCACCAGTGGGATGGTGGCAATCGTGTATGCCGCCATGCGAGGTCCCCAATCCGTGATGCCATACTGGGACGTGAACTGCGTCAATCCCACGGAGACCACCTGCACCTGTGGGCTGGTGATGGTCACCAGCGGCCAGATGAAGTCGTTGTACGTTCCCACCAGATGCATGATCCCCAGCGTTACGATGATCGGCCAGGACAACGGCAACGCCACTCGCCAGTAGAGGTCGAACTCGGACGCGCCGTCAATGCGCCCGGCATCGAATAGCTCCTGAGGCAGCGTGGCGAAGAAACTGCGGCAGAGCAGGATGCCAAACACCTGCCCGCCAGACGTCCACGGCAGGATCAGAGCCCAACGCGTGTCCACCAATCCCAACTGCTGTACCAGCACAAAAGCTGGGATCAGCGTCAGCACGCCGGGAATCATCAGCAGGGCCAGGATGATAAGGTAAATGGTTTCCTTGAAGGGAAACCGATGACGAGCGAAGACATAGCCACTGAGCGAGGCCAATATGACCACCGCGGCCACAGAGGTCAGTGACGAGACAAGGGAGTTGACGATGTACCGCCACATGACCGCCATTCCCTCCGCGTAATTCTGCCAGCGCACCGGATTCGGTGGCGACCAGAAGCGGCCGTAGATCTGGCCATTATCCTTCAGCGAGAAGGTGATCATCATGGCAATAGGTACCAGCGTCAGAAACAGCAGGAACAACAGAAGGGCTACGATGATCACCTGCCTTACCATCTCCCGCCGGTGGGCCCCCGCGCGGGCATGTATCTGCCGAGGTTTTCGTTCTCCCAGGACAGCCTTAGAAAGTTCCGCCATTTACGCACCCTCCCGGTCACCCTACGCCTGATATTCCACGGCCGACTGCACATATCGCATGTTGATAATCGTGCCCCCCAAGATCACCAAGAACAGGACGGCCCCAATGGCTGAAGCCAGCCCAAAATTGTTAAATCGCATAGCCTGATAGTAAAGCTCCAGCGCTGGCGTATAGGTCACGTTTCCAGGCCCTCCGCCGGTGGTGAGAAAGATCAACTGGAACTCCTGGACGCCACCGATGAACCCCAGGATGAGCAATAGCTTGATCTGACTCATCAACAACGGCAAATCCAGCCGCCAAAACCGGGTCCAGGCTGACGCCCCATCCACCTTCACCGCGTCGAAAAGTTCCTGCGGGATGGAGATAAGCCCACCGTAAAAGATGAGCAAGGCGAACGGGCTCACCCAAGGGAAGCCGATGGCGATAATCGACCACAAGGCCACCTTCTCATCGCCCAGCCAAACGCGCGTCATCTGATCCAACCCCAACGCCCGCAGGGTCTGGTTCAACAAGCCGATATTGGGATCATAGATGTTCACCCACAGCAGGATGCCCACCACACCAGGCACCACTAATGGGATCACGAAGAGAGAGCGCAAGCCGTATCGCACGGAGCTATTGCGAATGTGGAAGATCAGTTCGGCCACCAACAATGGCACGGTGAACGTCTTGATATATCCGGTAACCACAAGGATGAGCGCGTTCTTGATGCCCACCCAGAAGTATTGATCCTTCATGAGGAAGCGGAATTGCTGTAACCCAACCCAGCGCGTTTCCACGCCGGGCTTCCACACTGTAAACGCATGGTAGAGGCCAGAAAAGGCAGGGTAATAGTTGAAGACGAGCAGCAGTGCAACGGTGGGCAACAAGAACAGGTAAGAGATCCGGCTGCGCCATATCTCCACGACCAGGCGACGCCCTGGCGCCGCTTTCACATCCCAAAAGGTACGCCCAGAAGGCGTGACGCGTATCCAAACGGCAAGCCCGGCAAGCAATCCTAACAGGGCCAGCGGTATACCAATCCGAAGCCCGGTGAAGAGGCGTTGTCGGGCTATGAACTGTGCTCGCGCCGCAGCCATGTCCTGAAATACCGCCTGCCCGGCTCGCGTCCCCGCCACGAAGTAGCGGCCATCCGGCGACATCGCCACCGTCTCCACGGCGGAACCTATGTCATGTGTCTGCTGTATAGAGCCATCCTCGCCGTTCAGCACGTACAACTTTCCCTCTCGGGTGCCCACCAAGATCAGACCACCATCATCTGTGATTGCAATGGCGCTTACCCGGCCGGGGAGCTGTATCTGCCACAGTGCCTCCGCCGTGGCCCCATTCAGCAATGTAACAACACCATCCTGCGTCCCTGCCACGACCAGCGCGCCGCTCTGGACAGCGGCCACGCCCTTCACAGCATCGGCCAGCTGGGCACGCCACAACTCAATACCCTTAGGGCTGAACAAGTGGACCTGCGAATCACGAGTGCCCACCAGGACGCGAACGGTCCCCGTCCCATAAACGGCCACCGTGTCCGCGACGTTGGGCAATCTATATCGCCACAACAGCTTGCCGGTTGCCCCATCAAGCGCATACACGCTGCGGTCCTCCGCCACGGCGGCCACCAACGAGCCATCACGGGCGATGGCCACACCCAGGAAGATGAATGAGCCCCGATATTGCCAAACGGGCTGTCCCTGAGCATCCAGCAGATAGACCCGCCGGTCCTCCGAGGCTACCGCCGTCCGGGTACCATCCCCAGAGGTCGCCACGCCCCAGACCGTTCCTTTCGGGTGGAACTCCCAAAGTTGTTTCCCTGTCTGATCAAGGGCTACGACCCGGTTGTTACGGCTTCCCACAACTTGCACACTTCCATCGGCAGACAACGCCACGCCATATACCACATCCCCAGCCTCCACCTTCCAGGAGGCCGGCTGTGCCCACACGGGCGTGGTTCCCCACGCCAGGCTGAAAGCCAGCCCAGCAAATAGAGCCAGAAGCAGGAAGAGCAGATACCTAATCGCTCGCATGTCACGCCTCGCAATGGGAGTATCGGCCGCCCTCAGCCGTGAAAAACCGGGCGAGGCGGTTACACGCCGCCCCGCCCGGACAAGGGCACCGAACAACACCCTCCTTAGAAGTTCGCCGGCTTCTTGCTGGGATCCTGCAGGTCTTCCGGCGTGAGCCGCAGGTGCTCCAGGATACCATTGAAGTGCTTGTCAATGGAAGCCTGGTACTTGTCCAGGAACTCGTCCAGGGAGATCTTGTTGGTGAAGTATTGTTGCGCCAGATCCACCCACTCACGCACCGTTGGCTGATAGTCGTACACGCCACGTGACCGATACGTCCCGGCCGTGTCCTTCTCCGTGTTCCCGATCAGCCGTAGATTGGCGAAGCGCCCCACCAGCTCCGGCGGCAGTTTGACGTTCTTCACCACCGGCGGGCCGGCGATGCCACCATGCGGGTTGTTGGGATCCAGCCGGTTTTGCAGGTAGATCCCATATCCCTCTGGACTGGTCACGAACATCAGGAAGTCCACCTCGAGGTCATTCTGCTGCTGATCCTTCTTGGGGATGCTCCAGAAGCCGATATTAACCTCGATGGTACGGGCAGGCGCGTCCACCTCAGGTCCTTCCATAGTGGGGTTGTTGAAGGAGCCGATCTCGAAGACGGTAGCAGCCAGATCCTCAGCCGAGGGCGTCGGTGTGGGAGCCCCTTCCTTCGTCGCCGCGTAGCTATATTTACCCTCGGCCAGGCTGCGGATATCCTTCTCGAAGCTGCTAAGCAGCCAGGCGCCGTCCAATCGGATGGCAGCCTTTTGGGTCAGGAAGAGCGGATAAGCGTCTGTCGTGCCGATCCACCCGGGCGGCGTGCAGCGATCGGCGAACTGCTTGAAGTTCTCGTACTGCGCCCGCCACTTGGGGCCATTCACCCGCTGCTTGTGATCCCGCAGAGCGATCATCTTGCGCACGACGTTGAAGGTGATGCGAGTCGCATCGTCGTTGTGTGGATCGGTGGGATCGTACTTCCACTTGTCGTCGATCCCCTCGCGGAAACACCAGTCGCCAGGCTGGCAACGCACCAGCTCCGCCTCATCACGCGTGAACTGATCGGCGTACATGCGTGCCATCCAGCCAAAGCGCATCTCCCAGAAGGAACGGAAGTCGCCTTCGATGGCCACAGGGATGTAGCCTGCCTCTCGCAACTTGTCACACCACCCCAGGAACTGATCCCAGGTAGGCTGATTGCGCGGCGTCTTATGGACGGCTTCGACCTCGTCCAGGATGCCCGCCTTGCGGAAGGCCTCTTTGTTATAGAACCAAAGGACCTGGACGGTTTCCAGGTTCAATGTGTATATCTCGCCCGTGACTGGGTCGCGCATGTTGGCCAGGGCACTGGCGTCGAAGTCCTCGCGCCACGGCTTGCCGGTGTACGGGGAGACCTTATCAAGGTAAGCGGAGAAGTCGAGGAACTTCTTGGCATTGACCAGGTCACGTACCACGTTACCATTCACCAGGGAAGCCTTGGGAGTACCCCCAGCAAACTGGGTGCGAATCCATTCCTGGTATCCCTCGCTTGGTTTCAGCTCGACTTTGCACTCAACATTGGGGTGGATCTTCTGGTAAGCATTGCACAGAGCCTCCCAGGTTTGAGTGTCTTTGCCCTGGAGGGATCCAACGTTCC
>JAGHDS010000041.1 GCA_021159845.1 Anaerolineae bacterium | reverse complement strand
TCGATACCGATGAGCATAAGAACGCAGATGACGCTGATGCACGCAGACCCTCACGGATCATCCCGATTTTGCCCTTTCATCTGCGTAGATCGGCTTCTTCTGCGTCATCAGCGTTCATCCATTCTATTTACGGAACAGCAGTTACCCACACTCGCTCAATTGACCTATCGCGCCTACTTCTGGTACACTTAAAGCCATGAAAACGCGTTGGTTCTTCTCTAAGAATGGGCTGTTTCTGCTGGCGACTGCGCTGGCGCTTGCCCTGACCGCGGCCGGATGCACGTTGATCGAAGCCATGCGGCCCCTTCTAAGCGACGTCTCCGTGGAGCCGTCCGTCATATCCCCTAATGCCGATGGCCACGATGACGTCACCCTCATCCGCTATCGCCTGGGACGCAACGCTAAGGTTTCTATCTACTTCACCGACAAAGCGGGGCAACGCCATTACTTTCGTCGGGAACGTGACCGATCGCCGGGTGAGTACAGTGTGTACTGGGGCGGCGTCATCGACAGCGAGGAGACGATCCTGCAAAACAAGTATACACGCGAGATCGTACGCAGCCGCGTCTTGCCTGATGGCATATACACCTGGACGGTGGCAGCTGTTGATCAGCACGGTCACAGAGAGGCCATCACCGGCACGATCACCATCAAGAATGCGGATACGACGATCCCGGAACTGCGAAAATTCACCGTCGTCCCGCCCGTCTTCACGCCTAACCAAGACGGCATTGATGATCATGTGGGGATCAGCTACTTCCTGAACAAGCAGGTGAAGGAGGTCAACGTTTACCTGGTCTCGCCCAAGGATCCCGACTTGCGCGTGCCGTTGGGTGAAACGGCAGGTACGGCCAAGCCGGGGGAGCGCGGCCCCCACTACTACGACTACGACGGCGGCGTGGACCTGGGAGCCGATCCACCGCCGGATGGCACGTACACGGTTGTGGCGGAAGCGCGAGACACTGTGGGGAATTACGTCGTCGTCACCAGCACACTGACGATTGTGGAGGGGGGTAAGCCGCGGGCCCTCATCCCCAACGCCGAGATCGACTGGCAGGGAGCGGTAGGAAGTGAGCTATGGGTCCCCCTGGGAGGACGGATCGTCTTCACCACCGTAGTGGAGAACTACGGAAAGGTACCAATCCGGACATCCGGCCCCTGGCCTGGCACCGTATACCGCAGTGATGAGAATTTCAATACATTGGCGGTGAAGACGGGAGATGACAGCCTGTACGAGCAAGCCGGCGTGTGGCGATTCGGCATTCGCTTCGACGTATCCGAGACGGATTTTCCCTATCGATGGGCCATCGGCCGCCCGGAGGATCTGGAGCGACGTGTGATCAATGGGCACGAGCAATGGTATCTGATGCCCGGCAAACGCGGGTTGGTCTATGGCGCCATCGAGCTGGTGAAGAAGCCACCCCGTAATGACATCTACGCCTGGGGTGCCCTCATCCACGAGTGGGTGGGGATCAGCGCCGAGAACAACTATATCGACCGCATATTAGTCCATGTGGGGGTCCCATGAGCGACGCCGCGCCGACGCCGATACGTCATCTCGGCATCGTCGTGGTCAGCTACAACGTGCGCGAGCTGCTGGTACGATGTTTGAGCTCAATTGGGTCTGAGCTGGCTCGCTCGCCGCGCCTGGAAGCTCAGGTCTGGGTTGTAGACAACGCCTCGGTCGACGGCTCGGCCGAGATGGTCAGGGAACAGTTCCCCTGGGTGCGTTTGATCGCCAGCGCGGAGAACCTGGGATTCGCCCGCGCCAACAACAGGGCGCTTCGGGAAATAGGCTTTCCCGAAGAACCCGATGTCCCCGATGCTGTACTCCTCCTGAACCCGGATGCAGAACTGCTACCAGGTGCCCTGTCCGAGATGGTGCAATGCCTGGATGCTCATCCCCGCGCGGCCGTCGTTGGCCCACAGCTCCAGTATGGCGACGGCCGGTTTCAGCACGGAGCCTTCCGATTCCCATCACTGGCACAGGTGTTCCTGGACTTCTTTCCCCTCAACTGGCGGCTGACGGAGTCCCGCATCAACGGACGCTATCCCAAGGCACTGTACGCGGCCGGGCAGCCATTCCCGGTCGATTTCGTGCTGGGCGCCAGTATGATGGTTCGTGCTGAAGCGATCCGCCAGGTGGGGCTGCTGGACGAGGGGTATTTCATGTACGCGGAGGAGATGGACTGGTGCCGGCGCTTTTACGCGGCCGGATGGTCCGTGTACTGCGCTCCGGCTGCTCGGGTGATCCACCATGAAGGACAGAGCGCCCGACAGTTCCGAGATCGCATGTATGTGGCGCTGTGGCGGAGCCGCTACCGCTTCTTCCATCGGTACTACCCGGCCGCGTGGCGAGTGCTTGCCCGCTCGATCGTGCGAGTGGGACTGTGGGCGGAAGCGCGTCGCGCCCGGCAAGCGATGACTCGCGGCGACATCTCACGTGAAGAGATGGACCGAAGGCTGGCTGCCTATCGGGAGGTAGCGAGGCTATGAGCGAACCTACGCTAGCCGCGGTCGTGCTCACGCTAAACGAGGAAGCGAATATTCGCGAGTGCCTGGAAAGTCTGTCCTGGGCCCAGCACCGTGTCGTCTTCG
>JAGHDS010000346.1 GCA_021159845.1 Anaerolineae bacterium | reverse complement strand
TGGCCGTGCTGACCAGGAAGAGGGTTTGAAACCCGGCCCGCTGGACGATCTGCCCGCCAACGGCCAGTCCCAGGATCTGCCCCACGCCGCTGGCCGCGTTATAGAGGCCCACCGACCCCGCCCGGGTGCGTATCGTGCCGCTTTCGGCCGCGTAAACCATCGAGGTGGCCGTGAAGGACGAGTACGCGAAGCCGCGAAAGAGCTGTACCCCCGCAAGGCCCACAAGCCATCGGTTCAACACCACGTACCCGACCAGCACCAACCCCAGTCCCACGCCGCCCATAGCCAGCACTGGCGCTCGCCCCAGCACGTCCGATAACATCCCGACGACGTTCATGAAGGGCACCTCGGAGACGGCCGCCAGCCCCCATAGCCAGTTGGCCGTCGACTTGGGGTAGCCCAGGCTGGCCAGGAAATTGGGCCACATGGAATAAGCGGCCCAGAACGCGCACATCCACAACAGCACACCAGCCAGGAAGATCGCGGGCAGCCTGGTATCATCCTCTGCAGGCCGTGCAGCGGAGGTGGCCTCGCTTGACGAGGCCACTCTCACCTCATGGATGACGAGCGCCACTAATCCCGCGAATAGGAACAACAGCGCGCCCAGCGCGTATACCTGCCGCATTCCCAGATGGTCAATGATCGGCTTGGCTCCAAACGCCCCAATGGCAAAGGACAGAGACCCGAAACCCCGGTAGGTGCCGATCCGTCGCCCTCGCGTCGCACTGCCTGCCAGCAGGTCTCCCATGAAGGCCAGGCTGGTGGTCGCGTAAGCCGCCATAGACATCGCCTCCCATACCCGGACGCCCCATGCGAACCGGTAAGAAGGCGCCAATGCCATCAGCCCGAAGGCTATCGACATCCCCAACAAGCCACCGACGACCAGCGGCTTACGTCGCCCCAAGCGGTCCGAAATCCGGCCCCACACATAGTTCGACGCCAGCAACACGATCGCGTACGTGGTCAGGATGGCGGAGATGCGGGCATAGCTGGCTCCCAGGGATTCCAGATACAGGGTTAACATCGGGGCCGTAGCCCCCGTCGCCGCGTATACCAGGAACAAGACGATCGTCAACAGACGTATGCTATCCATGTCGGCTGCCCGTCACGGGAGAAGCCGCTGAGCCGAGCGGAAGCCACGCGGCACGAAACGCTCCGCATACATCACGCCGCACAGCTGCCCCAACGCCCGGTCCCGCGCCTCCATACGAGCCAACACATCGACGCCATCGTGCTCTCGCAGCCACTCGAGCTGGCTCTCGTGGGCGGCCAACATCTTGCGCTTCATCTCGTACACCTCCGTGATATCCACGTACTCGGCCGCCTCCACACGCACGTCATGAGCCACATCCATGTAATAAATGCGAGCCGGATGGTCGGATGCAGGGTGTGCCGTGCGGATGTGCGGCACAGTGGCGATGTAATTCGCACTGAAGGCTAACTGCCCCGCTGCCACATGGTCCGGATGATAGGCTTCCGGCCAGTGGGTGAAGATGATGTCCGGCCGGGCCTGACGCAGCATGTCAATGAACGCCTCCCGCGTTTGCCGATCGTAGAACAGCTCCCCGTCGGGGAAGCCCATCCAGAACACCTCGGCCCCAATGACGGCCGCGGCCGCCCGGGCCTCCCGCTCACGGATCACGGCCAGCTCAGCCGGCGGGATCTCCAGATGCCCTTTATCCCCATTGGTGGCGTAGCACATCATGACGTGATGTCCCGCCAATGCAAAGCGCGCCAGCGTGCCACCACACCCGATCTCAATGTCGTCCGGATGCGCGCCAACAGCCAGTACCCGCAACTTCTCGGCCATCGGTCTCCTCCTCTCACACGGATATCGCCCGGCCTCAAGCGCCAGGGCTCGGACTCCAGTCCGACAACACGGATTATAGCATCCCCGGTACTCAACGCAATTGCAGGAGACCGCCCATCTGTGCAGTGAAGAGAACAGACCGCAAGGGAGATCTCAAAGCCACCCAGAAAGCCCAGCCTTGGGCAGGCAGGGTAGGGCAGGGCAATGCCCTGTCCCAGGGGATCGAGGATGTCTCAGCTTTGGGGCAAGCATCTGGCTGATAGGACTCGGGGCTATCGAGTCATCAGGACGGAGGTCCCCATCGTTCAACTGTTCACGTGAAGGCCTGAGATGACCTGTTGCCCAAATAAGTTGTCGCCGGATAGGCCGTCTGCTATACTGTGCGCACGGCCTCCATCGTTGAGACCGGGACCATCCCGCGTGGTAGCGCGAGAAAATCCAAAGGAGCGGAACCATGAAGGGTGATACCTGGACAGCCGAATGGATCGAACGACGCGATCCAGTAACAGGGCAGGTCGTCAAACAGCTCACAAATTACAAGGGGCACAGTCATCATCTGTACTTCACCAACCCGGGTTGGTACGAGAACGGCCGACGGCTGCTGTTCGGCTCAGACCGCAACAACCAGACATTATTGTTCAGCCTCGACCTAGAGACGGGCGAGATCACCCAGATGACGGATCGAGCACAACCATCCCCGCCGATGCACACCAGCTTTCTGTTCACTTGCGTCAATTCCACCCAAACGGAGGCATATTTCTGGCATGGGCACGACCTGGTCGCGCTAGATCTGCATTCCCTGGATGAGCGAGTCCTTTACCATGCCCCCGATGGGTTCCAGGTGAATATCCTAAACTGCACGGCAGACGGCCGATTCCTGTGCACGGGGCTCTTCGAAGACCTCTCCGCCCGATTTCAGGTGGATCTGCTCCACGGCTACGTAGGCTTCCGGGAGTATTGGGCCGCCAGGCCACTCTCCCGCATCCTGAAAATCGCAGTGGATGGCTCGAGTGCGGAGACGGTGTGGGAGGAACGCTCCTGGATTGGCCACATCAACACATCGCCAACGCAGCCACATCTGCTCACCTTCTGCCACGAAGGCCCGTGGGAACTCGTGGACAACAGGATATGGGGGCTCGATCTGAACACGGGCCGGGTATGGAAGATCCGCCCTCGCGAGGAGGAAGGGGAGCGCATCGGCCATGAGTACTGGCTGGCCGACGGCGAAAGCATCGGGTACCACGGGCGAACCAGCCGGGGGGCGATATTCGGCTTCATACGGTACGACAACACGGAACGGCAGGAGGCCGTCATCGCCGCCAATTCCATGCACTTCCACAGTAACCACCGCCATTTGATCGTCGGGGACGGTACACGAGACCAGCCATACATCCTGCTTTGGCGCTGGCAGGGCGAGCAAATCGAGGGACCGCGCGTCCTGTGCTGGCACCGCGGTAGCTTCCATATCCAGGAGGTACACACTCATCCCCAGCTAACCCCAGATGCCCGCGTACTATTCGTGTACCGCCTCAATAAAACGTTCA
>JAGHDS010000166.1 GCA_021159845.1 Anaerolineae bacterium | reverse complement strand
TCCGGGAGCCAACCGCTATCCCCTTTAACGACGTGATGCTTACTCCGCCCCTCGGGGTACGGGCGCTCCGCGATCTCCCCAGTCGACCAGACGCCGGGCTTCTGAACACGTTAGCCCACGTTCGTCGTGTGTTCGGACAGAAGATCGTGGCGATATTTGGGGGTACCCACCTATCCGCGGCCGATCGGTCATCGCTGAAAGAGGTCGCCCGGGTGCTGGAGAAGGAATACGATGCCCCTGAGCTATATCTGAACCACTGCACGGGCGAGCGCGCTTATGTCCACATGATCGAGCGATTCGGCGAGGCCGTGCACGTCTGCCCCGCCGGGACCCGGGTCGCCTTCCCGTGATCCCTTTCAGAAAGGCGATATCGGGCCAGCCTTCCCCGCGTCATCGCGTGCGGTGAAACTTCACCCGTACCCACTGCCGCCACAACTTGGGACGTAGCTTCCGCCAGCTCCGGCGGACATCGCGCTGTTCCTCCACGGTCAATGGCCGCGGGCCAAACGCGTCGCGCACGTAAATCTCGACGATGCGCAAGATCAACGGGCGGCCGTTCGGCACGGCGACGGCGAGGATCGCCGCCTGCTCATATGGTGTATGGGAAGGGGATGAAATGACGCCCAACCGGGGCACCCAGCGCAACAGCCGCCCGTACACGGAGACCGCCACGTGAGTGGCGCGCGAGCCCCCTTTCCGGCGCCAGAGAAGGCCAATCACAACCACGACAGCAACTATCACAACCAACATAACGGCAATCTGGGTTGTAGACCAACGGGCGGATACCGACGGAGGCGATGGGATATTACCTCGGCCTCTGAGCCTGCCCAACTCCTCATCCAACATCTCAGGACGGTTGGAGTTTGTCAATGAGGGCGCTCGCTTCTTGTTCTCCCGAGATCCCATCGGACGCTCAGGCCGCTCGATGGGAGGCTGGGATGCGGTTGGCTCGAAGGTAATCCAGCCGTATCTAGGGAAGTAGATCTCCACCCATGTATGGGCATCTCGCTCTCGCACGCGATAAATCTGGTACTTCTCGATCCACTGCCCCTCCGCATATCCAGAGACTACCCGAGCCGGGATTCCAACCGCGCGTGCCATCACGGCCATAGCGGAGGCGTAGTAGTCACAATAGCCGGCCTTCACGTCAAACAGGAAATAGGCCACACCGTCCACCCCAGCAGGTGGCGGTGGAATATGCTCATCGTACTCGATCTGCCGCAAATAGGTCTCCAATGCCACCGCCTTATCATACGCCGTATCGTACCCGGCGGTGATCTCCTCTGCCAGCGCCCTTACCTGCTCCGGCAACGTTTCGGGTAGCTGGAGGTAGCGCTCCTTGATGTAGTCGGGATAGGCGTCGCCCGCGTGTCGGAGGCTTTCCACGTCGACCACGGAGGCGAGGGACCGGGTGGTGTAGCGCTCGCCCTGGCGTATGGGCTCCTTGCTGATCATCATGGAGATGTCCACCGGTCGTACGGGCTGCACACCGGTTGATTCTTCGGGATAAGGGGCGAGGTTCGGCTCGATAGGGTTAGGGGGAAGCAGGCTGGCCAGGGCGCGCGCGGGCACGGACGAGCCGGCTGGCAGGGCGGCTGCGAATAGGAGGTCACTCTCCGGCGCGTAGGTCGTGACAGTTTGAGTGACCACCTTGCGCAGGAGATAGGAAGGAAGCTCGGGCGGCCGCGCTGGCGCGATGGGGATGTTCTCCTGATCGGTGTTCACCCAGCCGCGCCCCGTGTATGTATCATAGGCGATGCCCCGCCAATACCATCGGTCAAGCCCTTTGGCACGTATCTCCATGACGATGGTATCGCTGACCTTACGATTGCCTGAGAGGGTCAGAACCCGGCTGAAGCCGGCTGGCGCGGGGGCTGCCGCTTGATAGTTCAGCGAGGTGAACAGCCGTTGCCATTCCTCTTGCACATTGCTCCACGGACGCTCCACCGGCTGCATAAGTTGCCTCAGCCACTGGTCGGTGTGGACATTTGGTAGAGCCCAGGCTGCGATGACCACGACGAGCGAGAAGGTAACCCCGTGGCGTAGCAGGTCGAACCGGACCTCAGGAGAATAGCGGATGTCAGCGGAGCGCCACCAGCTCTCGTACTGGCCGAGATTAACGCGGATGATCAGGAGCAGCGAGAGCAGGAAGTAGAGAAGCAGAAAACCGATAAGACCACGCGCGGAGTAGTACACGTTAATGATCATGGCGATTCCCAGCGGTGTAACCACACGCCAGACTTTCTGCTCGCGGAAGACGGCCCACCCGGATAAGAAAGCCAGCCACCATCCCAGGAAAGCCAGCTCCAGGACGAAGATCAGATTGTCACCAGAGGTTCCCCCGGCGATAACGGTGTCAAACCACGCGGCCCAACGGGTGAACACCTCGTAGACGCGCTGTTGGGCTGTGAACTCGCCCTGGATCAGGGTGCTGACCCAGTAGAGCGTCCAGGCACTGCCGGTTGCCAAACTATAGAGCACAGGGATTACCCCGTCGAACCGGCTAAGAGCCATGAGGATGCCGACGACCACGCCGCCTAAGAGCACCCATTGCAGAATGCCGAGCCCTTCGGCCCACCCGGCGGCACTGATGGACCACCCGAAGTTCAATAGCAGCAAGCTAAGGATGGCCGCGGTTGTCCATCCGCCTACGTTCTCGGCCTTCACCTCGGATATACCGGCCGATGGATATCGTCCTCGCCATTTCGCGCTGATCTCACTTGCCATCAGCTGCCCTTCCCAGCCAAAGGTAAACCTTCACTCTGTTTCATCCCACCTATCCGCAGCCACCTCAGCGGTCCAAACGTGAACTCAACGGCGGCGGCAGACAGGTGGTGCACCCCGGTATCGTCCGGGAAGATTAGCCATTGGCGCGGTGTCCCATCTGTCGGATGGAGGTGCACTATGTATCGGGCCTGGACATATTGGCCCAGATCCCGCCATGCTGCGGCGCTGACTTTCCCCATCTCTCTGATGAGGTCGTTTACCGGCCCAGATAACCCCGATATTGCCGTCTGGGTTTCTTGTTCCACCTGACTGGCGCGGGCATCCCAAACGTCATTGGCGGGGTGCAGGTTTACATCCTCCGCATACACCACGCTTTTGTATAGCCTGTGATTCAATTGATCCCAACGAAATGTTTTTGGACGAAGGAGTTGGCTCAGGAATGCCCATTCGGGCTCTGATGGCAGGGCGTTGGCCAGCGCCCTGCTTGAGGCGATGAAATAACCCGCATCTTGAATCGGGATGGTGATTTGGAACTCCACACTCTCGCCGGTGGCCGCGGCTGTTACCTGGGCGACACCTAGAGAGCGTAAGGACTGCAGCGCCTTATGCGCCTGGGACACAGCGTCATCAGCCCGACCGGGGGCAGGGAACATTTGAACGGTGATCACGCGTCGCCCTGGCCACGTCTCCACACGAGCAAGCGCCGACTGCAGCCAAGGGGGGGGATCAATGCGCACTGTCTGGGAGGAGTCCCCCAAGGCGCGGTGGGCTATGCGTTCGGCTCCTATCCAGTCTCCTGCCTTTAGGCGTGCTCGAGCCAGATGGAGCTGCAACGATTGCCTTTCCTCTCCCAGCGTGGGGGTGTTGCCCGGCAGCTTGCTCAGCTTATCCAAATAGGCAATTGCCTCCTCCCACCGGCCGGCCGCTCGGTTGGCCTCGAGCAGGTCCTGATAGGCTTGCCGGAGTAGCGGTTCGACCTTGTTGGTTGGAGCACCCAGCCGGACGGCGGCTTCGGCTTCTGCGGCGACCAGCGCGGCGTATGTTGCTGGTATTGCTCCATCATCCTGTCGGTGTAAGGCGTAGAGACGCGCCAGTCGCAAGTGGAGCTCCGGATTATCCGCGGCCGTTTGCATAGCCCGGTCGATACGCGCCAGTGCCAGCGGATAGAACCTCGTGAATGCCGGGCCGTTCGGGGCATCCACAGCGACGAGGGATAGCAATGTGTCGATCTGGGCGAGCGCCCCGGCGAGATCACCCCTGGTCGCAGATGGGGCTGTGATCTTGTTCCAGACCGCTGGGGAGACGATTTCCATCCTGACCTGGAGATCGGGCGCAGCCTGGGTGAAATGCCATTCCACTGCTTGCCCATCAAACTGGGTTGGGGAGGGATCAACCGACACCCATGCCTCTCGCGGCACGTTCGAAGGCAGTCGCAGCCGGGCCAAAGCGCTGCCGTCCTTCGTCGGCCAGGCGGTGGATAAGTCGTAGGAGATCGAGATAAGTGGCTCCTCCGGTAGGAGCTCATCGTAGCCCAGCTCTAAGTGCACACGTTGCCCTGGTGATAGGGTGATCTGGGTGGCTAGAGCAGAGGAGGTATCTGCTTGCAAGGGCACAGGGTGTTTGTTCACAGTCAAGGTGATTGACTTGGGCGCGATGTTGGGTGAACCCGCGATGCGCAGTTTCACCTGTTGTTGTCCCTTATCATCTGTGGTCTCGAGCGTGAGCTGTGCCTGGACATGGAGAACTGGCCGGCGGCCATCCGTATCCAGCGTCATGTTGATGACCTGTACGTGTAGCTCAGCGGAGGCTGGTCCGACTGGGGTTATGATCGATCCGTTAGCGTTGGCAGGGCTCGAGGTGGCCTCGACAGGGCATGGCCATACGGTCAGGGCCAATGAGCACATTAGCCACGCCAGACGCGTCCATAAGGTGCGACCTGTCTCAATCATTTGCATAAACGCGCTGCTTCTGGTATCCTAGTGCGTGTTGCCATGCCAGATAGATGCCGATGATGGCTCCGATGAGAGGCCGGGGCACCGGGAGGGTAGGTCGTATATGATGAAATTGCTCATGAGCTGGGACATCAAGCCCGGGCGCGAGCAGGCTTATTTTGAGTTCGTCGTTCGAGAGTTTGCTCCAGGCCTGATGCGCCTTGGGTTGCAGCCGACTGAGCAATGGTACACCCTTTTTGGCAGTGGGCCGCAAATGCTCACTGGTGCTGTCGCGGAGGACCTGGAGACGATGCGTAGGATACTGGCCAGTGAGGAGTGGCACGAGCTTCATAGTAAGCTGCTGAACTACGTGACGAATTATCAGCAGAAGGTAGTACCCGCGGCCCGCGGCTTTCAATTGTAGCCTATAAATAAGCCTAGATTTACGGATTGACGAAAACCTGGTATACGAGTGAGAAAACCTCATGGCTTTGCCCATGAGGTTTTCCATTTTCATGGCAATGTGACACAGATCGACGCCACAGGCAAGCACCTTCTCCAAGGCTGTCAGGAGCTGTCTTTGTTTGAAGATTCTTCCTTGGTGGTCTCACCGGTAGCTTCAGTTTTTTCTCCTTTGTGCTCTGAGTGCACAGAATTCCCGTTGTCACTACGGCCGATTGTCGGAGACTTGCTTCGGTTGTCCGTCACGTAGAATCCAGATCCTTTAAAGATGATCCCTACCGGGTAGATCACTCGGTGAACATGTCCACCGCATTCAGGGCAGGTGGTCAAAGGCTCATCTGAGAAGCTTTGCACACGCTCAAAGCGTAGACCGCAGGCCTCGCATTCATACTCGTAAACGGGCATTTACCGTCACCTCCCCTTGTGTCCTCACAGCACGCTTGCCATTATACGCACGGGGCGGGAAATGACAAACGCTTGTCACTGTGTAACCGCTTCGCGAATAGGATAAGTTAGGCCGTCATAGGCATAGGTCCTACCTTGACTTCATAGCCGAGTCGGCGGAGCTGCTGCATTAAACCGCTGTCCATTTTCATCGTTATGCGGTGTGCCACCGCTCATGGCGACTGTTCATTGTTGGGAGAAGAGAATCGCTCACATATGTGTAAGGACGCAGCGGAGCCGTGCCCCATGCACATCAAGTTTAGCGGAGTCGGAGTTTGGGAAAATAAGGGGCGTCTGTGGTCAACGCACTGGACGTTAAATGAACCGTAGCGGATGCTTTTCCAGGGATCGCGCGGGGTTATGTAGTGTTAACACACTTTTCTGGACGGCTAATAAGTACTAAGGCTTGATTTAGTGCACATAGTGTCCAGGACTATGGTACGTGGTAATCAAATTGTAAGTTATTCGTAAGCCCTGGCCTATTGACCGGGCCTTCCGAGGCAGTATAATGGCAGAGGAGCTCTCCCTGGGAGGCTGTCCAGATTAGGTCACGAAAGGGCCTGATGCTGGGATAAAGGGTGGGATAGAGCTTACGAACGCGAACATGTGTAACCTGAGCGGAGGCAAGAGGAACTTGCGGGTGGCTATAGGGCGAGTGGCTGGTTTTAGAGAGGCACAGATTATGCAGCGACGTTTGCTCTTCTTATCCCGGAACCAGACTGATGGGGCCGAGATGGTGCCATTGGCTTTTCAGAACCGAGGGTGGGAGGTCGACACGGCATCACCGACGGTAGAGGCTATTACATCGCTCCAAAGGCATTCGTATGACTTGGTCATTATGGAAGTCGCTCGGCCGGGGTCAGAGAATATGGGGTTGTGTGGTGTGATTCGCCAGCACTCCCAGGTTCCATTGCTTCTGCTGGTCGCCTCGGTAGCTAGAGGGGATGTAATAGAAGGATTGCGTAGGGGCGCGGATGGCTATGTTGTGGCTCCTTTTGATTTACGGGAATTGGTAGTGCGAGCCGAGGCGTTGGTTCGTCGTGCTACTGGCCAGGTACGGCACTCGGTATAGGTCCTGGCTTTCTAAGCCTTCCCGGAAGCATCCGCAACTTTGAAACTATTTATCGGATGAGGGGGGATGCCTTCAGGACATGTGACGCCGTCCAATGTGATCATTGTGCTCAGTCGATTACAAGTGGTGGGCGAAGTGTCGGCAAAAGTTGATTGATCGTTCACCGAGCTACGTATGGCTGAGCGTTGGTTTGGAGTGGCTTGTGTTCTGTCAGTGTCGTTGAGGGGATGAGCAGGACGAAGGTTTCGGAATAGTATCCTTAGTGGATAGCTGGGCAGTAGAACTTCGGTTGTCAGGATGGATAGGCTGGAGTGTTTAACGCGAGGCACCTCGCGTGTTCACTGTCTTGATTCCTCACCCCGCGGCGGCTTCATGCTCATCGGACTCGAGTGAGCACCTCTTTTGCGACATACCCTATATCGGTCGCAATGCGTCTTTTCGTCGCGGCTGCCGGCCTTGCGCCGGATGATGCTTAAAAGTGGTGAAAAAGTCCTGCCTGCCGCCTCAACGTCTCGTCCACGATCCGAGCGAGATCGCCACAATTCCCAAAATTCAGCGCGTCCTTTTCAAGTAATCAACGTCTTGATGGGTGAAGAGGAGCGTTGCTCCGTTGGCGCCTACTTATGACCGTGTGGGCCATCACCCGGGATGATGTGGCCAATCTCGTCAAAGCACCGAGCTGCTTGCGGGAGAGAGGTGGGAATATGGCTATTTATGTGCGTCTCTTGCGGGACAGTGAACAGCAGCAGCTGCAAGAATTGGCGCGGTATCGCCACAATACTCATATGAGCAAACGGGCGCGCATCATTCTTCTGTCTGCCCAGGGCTATACGGTCCCGCAAATCAGCGACCAGGTTGGGCTTCACCCGATTAACGTCCGAAAGTGGATCCATCGGTTCAACGCTCGCGGGATACCGGGCCTTAGGTCGGGCAAATCCCCTGGCCGTCCCCCGCGTTTCACGGAGGAGCAACGACAGACGATCGTTAAGATCGCCAACACCAATCCCAGGGAGTTAGGGCTGCCGTTCGATCGCTGGTCGTTGCAACGCCTGCGTGATCACCTTATTGCCTCGGGCGTCGTGGACAGCATTAGTGCGGAGACGGTTCGACAGATACTGCGTGGGGATGTCCGTCGGCGTGAGAAGCGCGAGGTACAGGTGGCGGCGCGCCGATCATCTGCCCAGGCTGCTGGTTGACCATCATAGGGCGTAGGGCTGCGGTCATCTCCCGTGACGATGTACTCGGGTAGCATGGCCAGCTATTAAAAGGGAGGCTTTATGCCTCCCTTTTTGTGTTCTCGCATCTCGGCCGTATAATCCGGGCGGTGCTTTCAGTGCGATGACTCAATGGGAGGAAATGACGCATGTCGATTACTATCGTCGGGCTGGGACCTGGGGACGGCAGGCTGTTGACCCGGGAGGCACAGGATATCCTGGACCGTGCGTCTGAGATCTATGTGCGCACCAGGGAGCATCCGGCCGTCTCCGCGCTGCCGAGCGAGCGAGTGCATAGCTTCGACGAGCTCTATGCTCAGAACGATAGCTTCGATGAGGTGTACGCGGGGATCGCTCGGCGGGTTGTGGAGCTGGGATGCCGCCCAGGAGATGTGATCTATGCCGTGCCAGGCCATCCCCGCGTGGGGGAGCGGACGACGTCGCTTATCGAGGCGCTGGCGGCTGAGCAAGGCGTGGAAGTCCGGATTGTAGATGGGCTGAGCTTCCTGGAGCCCCTGTTCAACGCGCTGCGTGTTGACCCGTTGGGGCCGCAGGGTATGCAGGTCGTCGATGCCATGATCGTCGCCCAGCGCCATTACCCACCGTTGGACCCCACTGTGCCGGCGGTGATCGCTCAATGTTACAATCGGGTGATCGCCAGCGACGTCAAGCTGGTCTTGCTCAACGCTTATCCGGAAGACCACCCCGTGTCCGTCATCTCCAGCGCGGGCATGGACGAAGCCCAGGTGCGCGAAGTCCCCTTGTTTGAACTGGACCGGGACGGCCAGTTCGATTACCGGACGACCTTATACGTTCCCCCCGTCGCGCCGGGCGGCTCTGTTACCGAATTACAGGAGGTAATGGCTCATCTGCGCTCTCCCGATGGATGTCCGTGGGACCGGAAGCAGGATCACAGAAGTCTGCGCGGCAACTTGCTGGAGGAGACATACGAGGTACTGGATGCCCTGGATAACGAGGACCTTGATGCTCTGCGTGAGGAGCTCGGAGACCTGCTCATGCAGATCGTCTTTCATGTGCAGATCGCTACGGAAGAGTCCGAGTTCCGTATGGCGGATGTCACTCGCGCCATTGTGACGAAGCTGCGGAGACGGCATCCTCATGTCTTTGGCAATGTCACGGTGCGCGGTGTGGATGACGTGCTGCGTAACTGGGAGGCCATCAAGGAGGAGGAGCGCAAGGGAAAGAAGGCCCGCGGGGATGGTGGGCCGCTGTCTGGGGTCTCCAAAGGGTTGCCCGCTCTGGCGCAGGCTCAGGATTATCTCGACCGGGCGGAGCGTATCGGGATCAAGCGGCCAGCCGACCTCGAGATGGCGTGTACCCTTCTCGCTGAGGAGGGCGCAGCCCTTGATCTGGAGGATCGGCTGGGGCAGGCTTTGCTCACGTTGGTGAACTGGGCCCGTGCGCATGGAGTGGACGCGGAGAGCGCCCTGCGCCGGGCCAACGAGCGCCTGCGAGAGGAAGTCAACCGGATACATGATGCGGGAAGTGGGGAGGATCAGCCGTAGAGCTATGCCGGGCGGGATCCCGTCTCGTGGTACAATGCGACGAAAGAATGTTCCTATGTCCTCTCTGCGTGAGGATGATTGCAAGTAGCGATCGTCGGATCACTGTTCCCTATTTTGCGCTCACGAAACAGGAGGTATGCGGTAATGCGCGTTGTCATCATCGGCGGCACGGGGCACGTTGGTACATATCTGGTGCCCCGGTTGGTCGAAGCTGGTTACGAGGTGATCAATATCAGCCGTGGGCAAAGGGAGCCCTATCATCCCCACGGAGCCTGGAAGTCCGTGAGGCAGGTCGTGGCGAACCGGACGGCGGAGGAGGCCGCGGGCACCTTTGGAACCCGGGTGCGGGACCTTGAGCCGGATGTGGTGATCGATATGATCTGCTTCAAGTTGGAGAGCGCTCAGCATCTTGTGGAAGCGCTGCGCGGGCGTGTGCAGCACTTCCTGCACTGTGGTACCATCTGGGTTCACGGCTTCAGCGTGGAGGTCCCGGTGACGGAGGATCAACCGCGCAGGCCCTGGGGGGAGTATGGCACGCAGAAGGCGGCCATCGAGGCCTACCTGTTGGAGGAAGCCCGGCGTAATGGGTTCCCAGCGACCGTCCTCCACCCTGGGCACATTGTCGGCCCCGGCTGGGTGCCGGTGAACCCGGCTGGCAACTTCAACCCAGAGGTGTTCGCCAGGCTGGCGCGCAGCGAGGAGCTTGCGTTGCCTAACATCGGCATGGAGACTCTCCATCACGTCCACGCGGATGATGTGGCCCAGGCGTTCATGCAGGCCATTCGGCACTGGAGTACTTCAGTAGGCGAGAGCTTTCACGTCGTTTCCCCCAGGGCTGTCACCCTGCGTGGCTATGCCGAGGCGGTGGCATCTTGGTTTGGCTGGAAGGCTAATCTCCGCTTCCTACCGTGGGAGGAGTGGAAGGGAACCGTTACGGAGGAAGAGGCGCGGGTTACCTGGGATCACATTGCCCACAGCCCCAATTGCAGCATCGCGAAGGCGCAGCGCCTGATCGATTACCGACCGCGATATTCCTCGCTCCAGGCTGTTCGCGAGGCGCTTCTCTGGCTCATCGAGCACAATGTCGTCGAGGTCTGATAATTGAGAACAGGAGTGCACCATGATTGACGGGAAGGTAGGAGTGGCCATCGTCGGTTGCGGCAACATCGCTGGGCCGTACGCGGAGACGCTCAAGCCGTACGAGCATATCGCATTGACGGGGGCGTATGATTTGATCCCCCAACGGGCGGAGGAGTTCGTCGCCCGGTATGGCGGGAGGGCTTACGCCTCGCTGGAGGACCTGCTGGCCGATGATGCGGTGGATATCGTGGTCAACCTGACGATCCATCACGCCCATCCGGCTGTGATCACCCAGTGCCTGGAGGCGGGGAAGCATGTGCACAGCGAGAAGCCATTGGCCATGACTTATGCCGAGGCGAAGGCATTGGTGGAGCTGGCGGACAAGCAGGGGGTGCGACTAAGCTGCTCGCCCATCACCTTCATGGGCGAGGCCCAACAGACGGCCTGGAAGCTCATCCGGGAGGGGCGGTTGGGTACTGTGCGGGTAGCTTATGCGGAGGTGAATCACGGCCGCATCGAATCGTGGCACCCGAACCCCGAGCCGTTCTATGAGGTGGGCGCGCTTTTCGATGTGGGTGTGTATCCGCTGACCATCTTGACCACGATCTTCGGCCCGGCGCGACGGGTCGTGGCGTATGGAAAGGTGGTGTACCCTGACCGGGAGACGGCGGAGGGGCGGCCTTTTCATATCGAGACGCCGGACTTCGTCGTGGCTGCCATCGACTTCGCGAATGGCACGGTTGCCCGCCTGACGACGAACTTCTATGTGGGGCAGCACAGCAAGCAGAAGGGAATTGAGTTTCAAGGCGACGCAGGCTCGCTCTACCTGGGGAGCTGGCAGAACTTCGCGGCCGAGGTGGAGTTCGCCCCATATGGAGGCCCTTACGAGCCCGTCCAGTGGGTGAAGGAGCCGTACCCTGGCACGGAGTGGAGCCGGGCTGTGGTGGAGATGGTGGATGCCATCGTGGAGGGAAGACCGCAACGGGCGACGGGAGCCCAGGCGGCCCACGTGGTCGAGATCCTCGACGCGATACGGACCTCGTTCACCGCGGGAAAGCCAGTCTCCGTGGCCTCGGATTTCACGCCACCTGTTCCTATGGACTGGGCGGTCTAGCCGGCAAGGCTGGCGTAACTGTTCACCGTTGGGATAAGGGAAATTAGCTGCGCTACATCCTCGTACATCGAGTCTCACGAAGTTGTGTGCCCTGCAGCCAGATGGGCCGAGGGCTTGTTGGCCCCCACAAGCCGAATCAAGTCCCCTTCT
>JAGHDS010000199.1 GCA_021159845.1 Anaerolineae bacterium | reverse complement strand
TCTCCTCTCAGCAGGCCTACTCAATCATCCGTGTCTGCTAACCAGACTCGTCCCCACTCTTCCATACTCTCAATCACAGGTCGCAAAGCTCTCCCTTTGTCCGTCAGTTCATATCGCACGAGCGGCGGGACACAAGACCTCGCGTGACGGAGCAACAGGCCCTCCCGTTCCAGCATTTTCAACCGTCGCGACAGGGTCGTCGGATTCACACCGCTGAGCAAGTCCTGCAGCTCGCAGAATCGACGAGGGTTCTCCAATAAATGGTAAATGATGGGCAATGTCCACTTGCGCCCCACAATGCGATCCACCTCGGTTACCGGACAAAATCCGTCCTTAGCCATTTGCATCACCTTCGTCTCAGATCGACACCACTATACCCCGACCCGGTGGTGATTATTGGTAAGGGAAGATACACTTGCAGCACACAGCTGGCCTTCCACACGCAGAAGCCGCTCCTGCAGCGATCCTGACGGTCTCTAACGAAACGCTAATGCGCTTCTGATGAAAACCTTATACGCCTCTGCTTTAATAAGAATGCGGTGCGGCAAGAGGCAAAGCGCGCCGGTCGGGGTGGGATCGCCGGCGTTGCACCGCTGCGTTGCAGGCGACAGTTCCTCAATAGTAACAATGGTAACTGTTCGTTTGAGCGCATCCTGGCCTTGAGTTCGCGCAACACAGCGTCCAGCTTTGTTAGCGCCTGCTCCGGGCCCAGGGCAGCGGCTTGCCGCCCGCCTGACCGCCGCGCTGGCCCACCCCCAGCGCGGCTGTCATGAAGACCTTGAAATGGGCCCTGTCAACATCCTCCAGGATGCAAAGGGAGGGATATAGCGGTGATCGCTTACCGCTCAACACTGGGTTGCAGAGGATTACGGAAGAGAAATGGGAAGAAACACGGTCCCTTTGCGATCAAGGTGGACATGATACATCATAGATGGAGGATCACCACGGGCTCGTAGCATAACAAACAGTGTCGATCCCTACTCGCCAAGGTGAGACGAATGCATATGTTCGACTGGGTATCGGGACTTGAGAACATGCGGAGGGAACTGATGATGATGCTTAAGGGCGGGGATGCAGCAGAGAAGGAGCACCGACAGATTCTAGAGCGACTTCCGGAAGAGCTACCTATATTGCCATTGCGCAACACGGTGGCTCTGCCTTATGTTATCATGCCTCTGGCCGTCGGCATCCCACGCTCGGTAAAGTTGGTAGAGGAAGCGTTGGACGGTGATCGCCTCATCGGCCTGGTAGCAATGAAGGACCCTTCCATCGAGGAGCCTATGCCGGGCGAGGTATACGAGGTGGGCACTGTCGCGTTAATCCATAAGGTGATTCGCACCTCAGACGGCACGCTCCAGGTCGTGATCCAGGGCCTCGAGCGGTTTAAGATTGAGACCTGGACGGGAACCGAGCCATACCTGAAGGCGCGCGTTACGCTGGCGCCGGACCAGGTCGCTGAGGATCTGGAGACGGAGGCACTTCACCGTAGCCTGGTACAGATCGCCAAAGAAGTGATGGCCTTGATGCCCAACCTGCCCGAGGGTGTAAGCGCCTTCCTGGATCAGATAGATAACCCGCGTCAGCTCGTCTACATGATCGCGGCGAATGCTCACATGGATGTCGAGCAAATGCAGGAGCTCCTGGAGAAGGATGATCTCAAGGAGAAGATGCGGACACTCATCTCGTACCTGACGCGGGAGAAGGAGGTATTGTCCCTCGGCCAGAAGATCACCGAGGAAGCACAGGAGGAGATGAGCAAGCAGCAGCGCGAGTACTTCCTGCGACAGCAGTTGGAGGCCATCCGAAAAGAGCTGGGCGAGACGGACGAGCAGACAGCGGAGATCGAGGAATACCGGCAGAAGATCGAGAGCGCGGGCTTGCCGGAGGAAGCGTATAAGGAGGCCATGCGCGAGTTGAAACGCATGGAGAAGATGCCCCCGCAGGCTGCCGAGTACTCCGTTATCAAGACTTATCTCGATTGGCTGGTCGATCTGCCTTGGAACAAGCTCAGCGAGGACAATTTGGATATCGAGCATGCCCGTCAGGTCCTCGACGAGGATCACTATGACCTGCAGAAGGTCAAGGATCGCATCCTGGAGTACCTGGCCGTACGCAAGCTCGTGAAGGAGCGAGGTGTCGAGGCCGAAGAGGGGCACGAGGGTGAAGTTCAAGAGGCAATGGGGGCTATCCTCTGCTTCGTCGGGCCGCCAGGTGTGGGTAAGACCAGCCTGGGTAAATCCATCGCTAGGGCGCTGGGCCGGCAGTTCACGCGCATGAGCCTGGGCGGTATGCGGGACGAGGCGGAGATTCGCGGCCATCGCCGTACATACATCGGGGCTATGCCCGGCCGGATCATTCAAGCGATCAAGCGCGTGGGCACGCGGAATCCTGTCTTCATGCTGGACGAGGTGGACAAGATCGGCATGGACTGGCGGGGAGACCCGTCCAGCGCGCTCCTGGAGGTACTGGACCCACAGCAGAATCGTGCCTTTCGCGATCACTACCTCGATGTAGATTTTGACCTGAGCGACGTGATCTTCATCACCACCGCCAACCAGCTCGAGCCGATCCCGGCCCCTCTACGGGACCGCATGGAGATCATCGAGCTAGAGGGGTACACCGAGTATGAGAAGGTCCGTATCGCTGAGGGGTATCTCGTGCCGCGGCAGCGACGTGCCAATGGTCTGCGCAAGGATGAGATCGAATTCACAGAGAAGGCTCTGCGCCGGATCATCCGGGATTACACGCGGGAAGCCGGCGTCCGCAGTCTGGAGCGCGAGATCGGCCGGGTGTGTCGCAAGGTGGCGGTTCAGGTCGCTGCTGGCGAGATTGACCGGGTAGTCGTCACGCCGGAGCTGGTGCGTGAATACCTGGGTAAACCCAGGGTGTTTTTCGAGGCGGCACTGCGAACGGATACGCCCGGTGTCGCCACCGGCCTGGCGTGGACGCCTGTTGGAGGTGACGTGCTCTTCGTCGAGGCCACCCGTATGAAGGGTAAGGGACGTCTGGACATCACCGGCAAGCTGGGTGAGGTCATGGAGGAGTCGGCTCGCATTGCCTATAGCTGGGTGCGGGCGAACGCGGCCAAGTTGGGCATCGATGAGGATGTGTTCGAGAATAGCGATTTCCACATCCACGTGCCGGAGGGGGCGATCCCCAAGGATGGCCCCAGCGCGGGCGTGACGATGGTCACGGCCCTGGTCAGCTTGCTGACTGGCCGACCGGTGCGGGCGGATGTGGGTATGACTGGCGAGATCACGTTGCGTGGGCAGGTGTTGCCCATCGGCGGCGTCAAACAGAAGGTATTGGCCGCTCACCGGGCGGGATTGAAGACAGTGATTCTGCCCCAACGCAATGAGATCGATCTGGATGAGCTGCCGGAGGATGTGCTCAAGGAAATGAACTTCATCTCGGTGGAACGTATCGACCAGGTCCTGGAGGCCGCGCTCCGTCCGGAACAGGAGGCTCAGCTCGCGCCGACCGCGCAGACAGAGTCGATACCCGCGAACGGGAATGGCCGGCGGCACGAGGAGCGAAAAGAAGAGCTCCCGCAGCTCGCCCGGTCCGGGGATGGG
>JAGHDS010000309.1 GCA_021159845.1 Anaerolineae bacterium | reverse complement strand
GGTCAGAGCGGGAGGAAGTTGTAATGGCGGAGACCGTGAGCACAGAGAACTTGGTGATGGAAGATATAGGAGTAAACACCGACGGGTACGTCGTGGAGACGGAAGAGCTGTGGCGTGTGTATAAGATGGGCTCTCGGGAGGTGCCTGCTTTGCGGGGCGTCAACCTCCATATCTCAGCAGGCCGCTTCGTGGCCCTCAAGGGACGCTCGGGTAGTGGCAAGACGACGTTGCTCAATTGCATTGGCGGTCTGGATCATCCAACATCAGGCGTCGTGCGGGTGTTCGGGCGTGACTTAACGGAACTCAGCGAGCGTCAGCTGACCCAATGGCGTCGGAAGAAGGTGGGCTTCGTGTTTCAATCCTTTGGCTTGTTGCCTACACTCTCGGCGTATGAGAACGTTGAGCTGATGCTGCGCATCGCTGGGGTGCCGGGCAAGGAGCGCCATGATCGTACACTTTACTGCCTGGATTTGGTTGGCTTGAGCAAATGGGTGCATCACCGTCCTTATGAGATGTCTGGTGGGCAGCAACAGCGCGTCGCGATCGCTCGGGCGCTGGCGAATAATCCCAGTTTGATCCTAGCCGATGAGGCCACGGGTGAGTTGGATAGCGTGACTGCTCGAGAGATCCTCTCGCTCTTCCGCCGTATCGTGGATGAGGAGCATGTGACGCTGTTAATGGCTACTCACGATCCTCTGGTCGACGAGTACGTGGATCAGATCCTGCAGCTGCGGGATGGGCAAATCGTTCAGGAACAGTAGGGTTGTGACCTGCTTTCGATGAGAAACCCGGGCACGTGCCCGGGTTTCTTGTGTCTATGAAGGGGGGCGCATTGCGAACATGGGCCTGGTGCGTATGGGCGTTGGCGGGGATCGCCTATGTCGCGGCCCCGTGGCCCGCAGCTGGCATCCCTCTGCTTATTTGCGGCTGGGTCGTCGCGCGGAGGCCAGGGCCTGGGCTGGCGCTGATTGCCTTCACCATTCCATTCTATTACACACAGAAGCTATGGGGCACCGCGTGGATATCCCATACGGATGCTCTGATCGTCGTCTCTCTGTTCTGGGCAGTCCTCTACTACCGTCGCTCGCGAGGGCGATTGTGTGGTTTGGATGGCGCGGTTGCTGCTTTCGTCCTTGTCGGTGGCTTGGCGGCTTGGGTGGCGCCCAATTGGGGGGATGCGTGGGTCGCGTTGCGGCAGTTGATCCTTGCACCAGCGGGACTTTACGGGCTGTGGCGCTTGCTTCCCATTGATCGCCGTGGGGTCAGATGGGCGACGGGGGGGCTTATCGGCGGGGGAATGTTGATGAGTGCGGTCGGCTTGGCCGGCTATGTGGACGGGCAGGTGGTGACAGCCGGTGCGATACCTCGGTTGCGCTCGGTCTACTACTCCCCGAATGAGGCGGCCCTGTTTCTCGTTCGGGTATGGCCGCTTGCGGCTGCGTTGGCGCTGGAAGCGAGTGGTCGTCTGAGGTGGCTTCTGTCGGCTGCTGCGGGGCTTATGCTCTTCGCTCTGGCGCTAACTTTTTCCCGCGGTGCTTGGCTGTTGGGTGTTCCTGTGGGTGTGGGAGTATTGTGGGCAGCGCGCGGCTGCCGGCGGCTCTGGTGGTGGGGAGTGGTAGGGGGTATTGGAGCTGCCTTCGTTGTGTTGGCGCGAGGGGGTGGCCTCGCCCTGCGTCCTGAAGTGTGGCAGGCTGCCTGGGCTATGTGGCGTGACCATCCGTGGCTGGGCGTTGGGCTGGATGGCTTCTACCAGGTCTATCCGCGATATATGGCGCTGGATGCATGGCGTGAGCCCTTGTTGTATCACCCACACAATGCGGTGTTAGAGATCGGCACGTGGATGGGAATACTGGGCTTGTTGGCCCTCGTGGCTGTGGGATGGTCGTTGTTGCGTCTGTGGAGTGCACGAGATGGCTGTTCACCTGGCGTGCGCGTGGGATTGATGGCTGGTTGGGCTGCTGGGTTGGCTCACGGTATGGTGGATGCCTTCTACGTACTGCCTCACCTGGCCCTTTGGGCTATGTTCGCTCTGGGCATAGCGTCATTTTGTGCTATTGACAGAGAGTTAGGCTGTGTTAGAATCGTCGAGAGGGCAAGATAGGGGGAGTTTGTAGTAGGCTGTTCGAGGATAACTTCTAGTAGTTGTCGTGTGGGGAGGTATCGCCCGTGGGACTTGCTCGATCGGCCTAGCTTCTCTATTCCTGTCCCTTCCTTCCCTTGTTAAGACGCTCTTCAGATGATGTTTCCCTCATAGGTGATTCGTACGAACAACAAACTGGGAAAGGAGCTAAAGCATGAGAACTCTGAGGTCCCTCCGCTCTCCGCTTCTGCCAGCTCTGGTTGCGATGGTGCTGGCGGTCATCTTCATAGCATCTTCGATGCTTGCTGTCGGGGATGCAGCGGCATTCGGCGCGCCGCTCCTGGCTGGAGATCAACCGCGTCTGCCGCTTCAGCATGTATCTGTGCAGTCGCAGGCATTCGTGCCTGGCCGACTGGTCGTGAAATTTCGTCCCGGCATATCTTTTATCCAGCGGCGAAGCCGGCTGGAGGCCGAAGGGATAGCCCTGCAAAAGTATCTATCCCCGCTGGATGTTGATTTGGTGAGCGTGCCCGTTGGCCAGGAGCTGACCTGGGCGAGAAAGCTGGAGGAGGATCCGTCGGTCCTCTATGCCGAACCCGACTACATCGCCCACATCCTGTCCACGAAGCCTAACGATACCTATTATGCGACTTATCAGTGGAATATGCCGCACATCGGGCTGGAAACAGCCTGGGATACCACGACCGGATCGTCCGATGTCACCATTGCCATCGTCGATACGGGCGTCGACCTCACGCATCCTGACCTATCCAGTAAGATCGTCTCCGGGTACGACTTCGTAAACAATGATAGTGATCCCAGTGACGATGAGGGGCATGGCACCCATGTGGCGGGTATCGCTGCTGCTGCGACGAACAACAATCGTGGTGTGGCGGGCGTCTCGTGGAATAGCTAGATCATGCCCATCAAGGTAATGGATAGCAGTGGCAGTGGCACGCATACCTGGATTGCCC
>JAGHDS010000383.1 GCA_021159845.1 Anaerolineae bacterium | reverse complement strand
GTGCCAGATCGAGGTCGGACGTGGGCTTGATCCCCGCGGCGACACCAGCCGCCGCGAAGCCAGGCACCGAGGTCACAGACGGCGATCCGATCGCTTGCATCCGCGTCGTCATCATGCCTCCTGCTAGATAGGATTTGTAGGGGCAAGGGGCGGGAGTGAACGGATCATCCCCACCCTTGGGCCGTTAGGCCTTGATAGCGATGCTTCAGTCCCGCTTGAACTGAGTGTAGTCCGGACTGCGCCATTCGCTGCGTCCCGTGCCCTCAATGTTGACCAGCGCTCGGACCTTCATGGGAAGCCCAAAGAGCTTGATGAAGCCCTCGGCGTCCTTCTGGTTGTACACATCGTCCTCGCCGAAGGTGGCGTAATCCTCACGGTAGAGGCTCATCGGCGCCTTGCGGCCGACCAGGATCACGTTGCCCTTGTACAGCTTCAGCCGCACTGTGCCGGTCATATTCTGCTCCGTGACCTTCACGAAGGCATCCAAGGCCTCGCGTAGTGGCGTGAACCATTGGCCGTTGTATACCAGGTCTGCGTACTTCAGCCCGATCAACTGCTTGTAGTGTAGCGTGTCGCGGTCCAGGCAGAGCTGTTCCAGTGCCTGGTGGGCCTTCACCAAAATGGTGCCGCCTGGCGTTTCATACACACCATGAGATTTGATGCCCACCAGCCGGTTCTCCACTAAATCCACGCGGCCGACGCCGTGCTTGGCCCCGAGTTGATTAAGGGTTGTCATCAGCTCGATTGGGCCCATAGCCGTGCCGTTGACGTGTGTTGGCACGCCTTGTTGGAAATCAATGGTGATGTACTCCGGCTCGTCGGGGGCCTGCTCGGGGGAGACTGTGAGCTGGTACATCTCCTCTTGCGGCTCCAGCCAGGGATCCTCCAATGGCCCACCCTCGTGGCTTAGATGCCAGAAATTCCAATCCCGAGAATAGATGGACTTTTTGGTGGCAGTTACTGGTATGTTGTGCTTAGCAGCGTATTCAAGCGCGTCCTCGCGGCTGCGGATATGCCACTCTCGCCAGGGCGCGATCACTTTCAGCCGAGGGTTTAGGGCCTGATATGTGAGCTCGAAGCGTACCTGATCGTTGCCTTTGCCGGTGCAGCCATGTGCCACGCCGTCAGCTCCTTCCAGCTCGGCGATTTCCACCTGCCGTTTAGCGATGAGAGGACGTGCCATCGAGGTGCCTAGCAGATACTCTCGCTCGTAGAGAGCGCCTGCCTGTACGGTCGGGAAGACGTAGTTGGTCAGGAATTCAAGGCGTAGATCCTCTACGTAGCATTTGCTGGCTCCCGACGCAATCGCTTTTTCCTCGATGCCGGACAGGTCGTCGCCCTGGCCAATGTTGGCACAGAAACAGATGACCTCGCAACCGTAGTTCTCTCGCAGCCAGGGCACGATGACGGACGTGTCCAGCCCGCCAGAGTAGGCCAACACTACCTTGTTCACTTTTTTATCTGGCGACATGAGAATTCTCCTTCCTGAGATATTTGCATAGTTAGAAGATCGGGTAAGGCGGTCACAGCTATACCCTGATTGGGACCCATGAAATACGGTGATTCAATCGATGAACGATCCGCCACTGGCAGCGCCGAGACCCAGCGAGTGGCGAAAGGGGCACCTTGGCCCATAGGGAAGTGTTAAAAACGAGAGGGGGCTTTGACCCGGCATGGAGGTGCGTACTGGCGGGCTTACGCCCGCCTAGCCCACCGCGCCTGGCTAGCGCCGCAAGCCTTGGACGCGCGGAAACACATCATCAGATGGCTGGGGATTACCTGATGCGATGGTTTGGCTGCTCTATGCCATTCCCACTGTTCCTCATACCTCAACGATGGGTGAATGAACATATGCCGTGATCTCAAGTACTCCACGCGCTTCCACCTGCTTTGCGTGAGCGGGCGTTTTTCTCCAGACCACGCGGTTATGTTGCCCCAAGGATAAAACCATTGGCCGTGAATGTCAAGGCCACGCTGCCTGTGCGCCAAGAGATCGTTACCGATTCGCTCCGCTGGGGAAGGGGGCGGGGGATGAGGGCCATCCGCGGCCAAAGCACCTGGATCCAGGCGCCTGTATTGAGTGTGTCTTCACCCACATCGCTCACCGGATGCCAACAAGATCTAGTAGGGGAACGGTGAACAGTTACGCGCGTCCCTTTACAAGCCATCAGGCTTATGCTAGAATCCCCGCATGTATGGATTGCGGATGCTTGGTGGCACCTCCCTCGGAGCCCTGAGATCCCTGCCTGCGATCAGGCCTTTGCCAGAGAAGAACTCAGATATAGTCGCATCCCTGCGCGTTGAGTGTTGCGAGTCTCTATCCGGCATTGCTAAACCGGTTATGAAGAGGATAGATGGGGGTCCAGCTGGCTGATGATCTACGACTGACACAGGACGAACGAGCGATGCTGCGGGGCGCATATGGCCCAGGTGTCCGTCGCGCTATGGAAATCGTGGTCGCGTTGGGGCGCATCTACGGTGCTCGGGACCTCGTCCCCATCGTCCACGCTCAGATTGCCGGCGTCAGTTATAAAAATTTAGGCGATGCGGGCGTCGCTTTCCTGAGACGATGGGCAGAGGAAGGCGCTCGGGC
>JAGHDS010000275.1 GCA_021159845.1 Anaerolineae bacterium | reverse complement strand
GCGCCGCGGCCGCCCGTCGAGCGGCCTCATACTGCTCAAGGAGCTCGTCTGTCACATCGTAGGCGTAGCTGCCTTCGGCCTCGATACGTCGATACCCGTACACCAGCTCATCGGCGACTACGGTCGGCAGCGGACCGTAAGTGCCGCAGTTCAAATAGATGCACTGTTGCAAGGCTGGGATGCCCGCGCGTAGAGCAGCAACGTCCATTGCTTTCCTCCGGCAAAACGCCAGGTAAAGGATGATTCGGCCGATGCATGACATGCTTGCTGACCATCGGACGCCTCGGCCGAACGGGTGCGAGCGGGTCGTATCGTCCCGATGCGGAAGGCCTGGCGAACATTCTCATCATACAACCAGTTCGCATGAAGCGCCAAGTTTTTCACAGCACGCCGCGCTGTTCCAGATGGGCGCGATATATCTCCTCGAACAGCCGGACGTCCGTTCGGGTATCCGCCGCGGGCGAGCGGAATGGCGCGCCTGTCTGCAGGCAGTGGATGAAATGCTCGGCCTCCCGCCTGTAGCTCCACGACCAGGCAGGCTTGGGGATCGGCCGGGTGAAGCTCTGCTCATCCCCCGCGCGATAGATCTCCACCTCGGCGGGCACTTGTTTCAATAGCAGGGGCGGTGCCCACGTTTTCACCCAACCGTGTCGAAAATATATCTGCGTGTGCTCGTCCCAGCGGTAATGGGAGATCATACCCGATTCGATCACCGCGCGCGTGCCTGCCAGGTCTAACACGACCACGCCCGTGTACCCGTCGTCGTCCAGATCGACGGATCGCACGCTCACGTCGTCCCCAGCGTCCAGGAACCAGCGTAACAAGTTTATGTTATGCGTGTATTGCTGCAAGTAACCCAGGTACTGATCCAGGCACTCGGCCGGAAGCCATTCCGGGCCCTGCGCTGGCACTTCGGGCATCGGCTCCTCCGTGGTGTCCATCGGGGTGTCCAGCCCGCAGATCCAGTCGCCGCAAAAGCCATGATTGCGAACGAAAGTGATGGGGCCCAGTTCGCCGGTGGAGCGGAACCGATCGACCGTCTCCTTCACCAGCTCGTTGCCGGCATCGTAGCGCTTCATGTAGCCGACCATGAGCCGGCGGCCGGATTGCCGCTCCGCCTCCAGGATCGCATCGGCCTGCGCCAGTGATACGGCCATTGGCTTCTCCATGAACACGTCTTTCCCTGCTAATAACGCGTCTCGGGCGATCTGTCCCTGGATCATGAAGCCGGCTGAGACAGCTATCGCATCTACGTCGGGGTCCGCGAGGAGCTCCTCGTGGCTGCGGTACAGTCGTGGAATGTTGAATCGTTGTTGTACCTTGCGGCCGAGGTCTTGGCGCAGCTCCGCCAGCGCGACGAGTTCACAGCCGGGGATGGTACTGAGGTTGGGCAGGTGGACTTTCTGGGCCATGAATCCGCAGCCGACATACCCCAGGCGAACGGTCCGCATAGGATTACCTCCTCTGTGAAAGGTTGGTCAGCTAGCGCACGTCACCATTTCCCTGATAGATATCGGCCACCTCGGCCTTTGGGTGGCACGAGGTGGCCAGCAACGGATCGACAGCGTCGCACCTCCACCAATATGGAACGGGAGACCGCTTGCAACGCTGGGCTAGACCTCGAAATGCTTGAACTGCGGCAGGTAATTCCGGTTTTGTTGGAACATCTCGTTGACCATTTGTTTGATCTCTGCCAATGAAAGCACGGCCGCGGTCAACGGATCATAGGCGATGGCCTGGAAGATCAGCCGGGGGTTGCCAGTGAGGGCACCCTCGACGGCCAGTTCCTCGATTTGGGAGCTCAGGTTCGTGAGCATCGCGCACTGAGGTGGCAGCGCGCCGACGTATACCGGTTCAAATCCCTTGCGGCTGGCCCACACGGGCACCTCCACGCATGCGTTCTGTGGCAGGTTCGTCACCAGATTGGTGTTGGTCACGTTTCCATTGAACTCGAAGGGTTCGCCTCCCATCAATGCGTTGATGATGTAGGCCGCGTACTCGTGCCCGCGCTCCAGCGAGATGGGCTTGTCGGACGAGAACCACTCTTGGGCCTCCTTCCGCCAGCGCTCCTCGCGTTCTCGATAGCGTTTGAGGACGTAGGCGTGCTCGCCCGGATTCCATCCCGTACCGTGGGTGCAGTATTTCTCGATGAGGTCCGGGCGCTTGCGGAACCACCAGTTATACTCGGAGTTGTGGCCGCTGGACTCGGTCACATAGTAGTCGAGATGGAGGAACATCTCGTTGCGGACGATCTCCTCGTTGTAAATCTCCGGGTTTTCCGTGATGGCTTTGCGGATGAGCGGGTAGGCGTCTTTCCCATTCCATTCGAATTTGAGGAACCAGGCCATGTGGTTGATGCCCGCGCATGTGTAGGTGATCTCTTCCATCGGGGCGCCGATCCAACGGGCCAGCATCTCGGCCGTGCCCTGCACGCTGTGGCAGAGCCCGACGTAACGGACGTTGGTCTCCCGCATGATCGCCCGGCTGAGCATGGCCATAGGATTGGTGTAGTTCAGCATATAGGCGTCCGGGCAGTACCGCTCCACGTCGCGAGCGATGTCTAACATGACAGGGATAGTGCGCAAGGCCCGGAAGATGCCGGACGGGCCGCGTGTGTCTCCGATATTGATGTCTACACCATACTTCTCGGGGATTTCGATATCGTAACGCCAGACATCAGTGCTACCCACCAGGATGGTAACCAGGACGATATCAGCGCCTTTGAGCGCTTCTACCCGATCCATCGTGGCCTCAACCTTGGCAGGGTAGTTGCCCGCGTCCACGATGCGCTGCACAGACTTCTTGGCGAAGTCCAGCCGCTCGGCGTCGATGTCCATCAGCGTCAGCGTCGCGTCCTTCAGCAACGGGAAGGTCAGGATGTCGCGAGCAAGGTTACGGGTGAATACCAGGCTGCCCGCGCCGATAAAGGCGATCTTGGTCATTTGAGGCTCCTTTCTGCCCGAGTGATAGAGGATGCGGCCGAGCGTACAGGCAGGGATGCTCCATCGCAACGGCCGTTGTAATCTATAGCACTGGACGCAGGATATGTCAATGCGAGGGCCGACGAGGGTTACCTGTTGTTGCTACATTTTTCGTTGACATGAGATTTCGTGTCTGGTATAATCCACCGGCGAGAGGGGGGATTATCTGGCGGAGCTGCGTTCGACTCAATATTCCCGTTTGAGTGCATACATCATCCGGGAGACAGTGGATTATATATCTGAACATCACCGAGTCGGCGTTTGTACGGTTGCAAGTTGCCTTTCTCTTCAGAGAGAATCGGGGCGAGGTGCCCCGGTTTAGTCTCTATTCTTGTGGACTGTTCCCCAGGCTTTTCCCCTCCAAGATGGACGTTGTGCCTGTCGTCTTATCCCTGGCTCTATGCGTGAGTGCGTAATCCTGCCGACATCTTTGTTCGTGTCTTTGAACCGGATAGGGCAGGTACTATTGAGGGGAGTCTCTTCGCTTTACCGCGTGGGGACCTGGGTATGGATCTGCTAGGAAGCCTCGAGTAGCAGCAACACCGGGCGCGGTGATTAGAGGGGCTTGGGGCAGGGGAAATGGAGGTCGATTCCGAATGGAGGCATTAGAGGCGATACGAAAGAGGAGAAGTGTTCGTAAATACACCGGGGATCCGATCCCGCGGGAGGACCTGGAAAAGATTGTAGATGCTGGAAGGCTTGCCGCGACTGGCAGTAACCGTCAACCTTGGGACTTCATCGTGGTCACGGATCGGAAGATGATTGACCGGCTTAAGGTAGCTGCGCAGTGGATGGAGAAAGCTGGGGCGATCATTGCTGTGGTGATGGATCCGTCCTCTCGATGGTGGGTGGAAGACGGATCGGCGGCGGTGGAGAATATGTTGATCGCCAGTACTGCGCTTGGGTATGGATCCTGTTGGCTTGAAGGGTATACATTGCCGTTGGAAGAGGAGTTCAAAAAGCTGTTGGGGGTTCCGCGAGAGAAGAGGTTGTTAACGCTGGTCCCCATAGGTGTGCCGGCGGAGTGGCCTACAAAGGAGAAGAAGCCGCTGGAAGAGGTCTTGCACTGGGAGAAGTATTGAGGATGGTAGTGGGCAGACAAGACGAGATCGCTACCGCGAACGAGCGCCATTGGGAACGGATGGTCCAAGAGGGGTGTGGGTATACTGTCCCCTGGCTGGATCTGGATCCTGACGTGGTCCGGGCATTTGCTGAGGGTGAGCTGAACTTCACACCGTGGCCGTTAGGGGAAATGACTCCTCGCAGCATCCTTGCCGATGTTGAAGGCAAGGATGTACTCTGCCTGGCGTGTGGCGGCGGACAGCAGTCGGCCGTGTTTGCCTTGCTCGGTGCTCGGGTAACCGTGATTGATTTGGCCCAGGGACAGCTCGAGGGGGACCGAAGGGCGGCGGCGCATTACGGCGTTGATATCCGAACGATTCATGGGGATATGCGCGACCTCTCTATGCTGGACGATGAGTCCTTTGACCTCGTGTACGGGACTGCGATCTGCTATGTGCCCGATGCGCGGCAGGTATACTCGGAAGTCGCCCGGGTGCTCAGGTCGGGCGGGCTATACCGCACGGACTGGAGACAGCCTGCTCTCCATTTCGTAGCCTGGGATGGGGAGGGATATCGAATCACCAGGCCGTATTCAGAGAGCGGTAATCCTCGCAATGACGGGGCAATCGAGTTTCGACACTACATGGATGATATCTTCAATGGGCTCATCGAGGTCGGTCTGTCGATCCAGCAAGTCGAGGATATCTCACGGGCGGTCCTGCCTAATCCCCAGGCTTCCCCCGGGAGTTGGGATCATGAACGGGCTTACGTTGGCGGGGAGTTCGTCATCGTCGCGCGGAAATCATAGCCGGGTATAGCGCAGAATTGTGGGGACCGATGTGCGTGGCCGCAGAAGGATCGAAAATAGGGTGGGCGAGGGCACTGCCCTCGCCCACCCTCCTGCACATTTTTCAAATATGAGCCTGAGGCCTTTTCCCTGATTAGCCTACACTTTTGCGCTATATCCATCATAGCCATTGTCATTGACGTCTGCCCTAATCAATGATATACTCTCGCATACTTTAGCAATCATGCGTGTTGAGATGTGTGCGATGTGGGTTCAGCGAGTTGTGAGACGTGTTGTCAATAGGGGGCCTTTGCCTACCCGACGGCCTGGGCTGGCGCTCGGGCTCGAGTAGATGATTCTTGGCCAGGGGCCCGTCGAGGGAGCACGCGCTAGCTCTCTGCGTTTAGTCGAGGGCTAGCGTTTTGTTTCATATGGCGGCGGGGCGATGATGCCTGAGTTACGGATGCGATGCGTGTTTTAACCATCAGTGATCGAATTGAACCGATTCTGTATAGCCCTTACATCAAGGCCCGGCTGGGAGAGATCGGTTTGGTGCTGAGCTGTGGGGATTTGCCGTTTTACTACATCGAATTCATCTCCAGCATGTTAGGGGCACCTTGCTACTACGTTTTCGGGAATCACGCTCAGGGTATGGAATTGGGCCTGGACCCGCCTGCGCGCCGATTCGTAGGAGGAAACATCGATGGCCGTTTGGTCTACGAGCACGGGGTCCTGATCGCTGGGCTGGAAGGCGCCTATCGGTATAACCGTAACCCCCGCTTCCAGTACACGGAAAGCGAGATGTGGTTGAAAATCGCCCGCATGATCCCCAGCTTGGCGGTGGCGCGGCTACGCTACGGTCGCTATCTGGACATCCTGATCACCCATGCTCCGCCACTTGGCATTCACGATGGGCCTGATCGGGCTCATAGGGGATTCGCCTCATTTCTGGCTTTTATGCGCTGGTTCCGGCCCAGATATCTGATTCATGGCCATAAGCACGTATATCGCAACGATGAGCCAACAGAGACCATCTACTACGATACCCTGGTCGTGAATACCTGTGGGTATCGCGTGTTGGAAATCGACGAACACCGGCAAGCGCATCCTCACACATGACATCCGGCGAGGAAAGAAGGCATTGAAAACAGCGTCGATATTTGGGAGTGCTCGCACACCAACAGGTACGATGGCATGGAGACGGGCCTACGAGCTGGGAGAACGTCTGGCTCAATCGGGGTGGGTGATTGCCAACGGGGGATACGGAGGTACGATGGCTGCCGTCAGCCAGGGAGCTCATGACGCCGGTGGGTATGTCATCGGCGTTACCTGTGCCCTCTTCGACCCAACTCCCCCTAATCCGTGGCTCAGTGAGGAGCGCAAGGCGCCCTCGCTGATCGCTCGTATGGAGGAAATCATCTCCCTGGGTGATGCCTTCATCGCGTTGCCGGGAGGCATCGGCACCCTGGCCGAGGTGACGTTAGTGTGGAGTATGCTCCAGACGAGAAGCCTGTCCCCGCGGCCTTTCATCCTGATCGGTCGCCCCTGGGCTGGGTTGGTGAATGCGTTCAAGAGGTATACGGAGATGGGAGACTCCATCCTGGCACTGGCCCGGCTGGCAGCCGACGTGGACGAGGCGATGACGTTGCTGGACGCGTAGGGGGTGCGTTGCTGTGGAGGCAGCGCAAGGTTGAATCCGGGTATTGCTGTGTCGTGTTGATGCGCTTACTCAGAACTCAATCATCGGAGGAGTGGATTTCATGGCCGAGAGGATCACACCGAGGAGCAAGGACTTTTCCCGTTGGTACACAGACGTGATTCAGCGGGCGGACATGGCCGACTACGCGCCCGTGCGGGGGTGCATGGTCATCAAACCGTACGGCTACGCGCTGTGGGAGAATATCCAGGGCTCGCTGGATCGTCGGTTCAAGGCGACGGGACATGTCAACGCCTATTTCCCCCTCTTTATCCCCATGAGCTTCCTGCAAAAAGAGGCCGAGCATGTCGAGGGCTTCTCGCCTGAGCTGGCAGTGGTCACTCACGGCGGCGGCGAGGAGCTGGAGGAACCACTGGCCGTCCGCCCCACATCGGAGACGATCATCGGGCACATGTATGCACAGTGGATCCGATCCTACCGCGACCTGCCCGTCCTCATCAATCAATGGGCAAACGTCGTGCGGTGGGAGAAACGCACCCGCCTCTTCCTGCGTACGACGGAGTTCCTCTGGCAGGAAGGGCACACGGCCCACGCTACCGAGGAAGAGGCGATGGAGGAGACGCTGCGCATTCTGAACCTGTACACCGACTTCGCCGTGAACGAGGCAGCCGTCCCGGTGATCCCCGGCCGAAGAGGGGGCGGGGGAAGTTCGCCTGGGCGGTGGCAAGCTATACGATCGAGGCGATGATGGGGAACGGCTGGGCACTTCAGGCGGCCACCAGTCACTTTTTGGGCCAGAACTTCGCTCGGGCGTTTGATATCAAGTTCCTGGATCAGAACAACGAGCTGCAATATGTATGGACCACCAGTTGGGGGCTGAGCACGCGCTTCATCGGCGGCATCATCATGGTGCACGGGGACGATCAGGGGATCATTTTGCCGCCGCGTCTGGCTCCCTACCAGGTCGTGATCGTCCCCATTTGGAGGAACGATGAGGAACGTTCCACTGTGTTAAGGGTTGGGCAAAAGGTCATGGCAGAGCTTCAGGACGCTGATATACGTGTTCGCTTGGACGACAGGGACAACGTCTCACCCGGCTTCAAGTTCAACGATTGGGAGATGCGCGGCGTGCCGTTGCGCATTGAGATCGGCCCCCGAGATGTGGAGCAGGGGCAGGTCGTGTTCGCCCGGCGCGATGTTCCGGGTCGAGAGGGGAAGCGGGTCGTTTCCCAGGATGGCCTGGCTGCTCAGACTCAGGCGATGCTGGAGGCCATCCAGGCTACTCTGTTGGAGCGAGCTACCCGGTTTCGGGACGAGAACACTCACCGGGTTGAGAATTACGAGGAGTTCAAGGAAGTTTTGGCAACCCAAGGTGGATTCATCCGGGTGCATTGGGCTGGGACCAGCGAGGATGAGGATCGCATCAAAGAGGAAACGAAGGCCACGATCCGTTGCTATCCGCTGGATACCCCCGAGGGCCGTGGCCGATGCTTTTACACAGGGCAGGAGACGGATCGAATTGCCATCTTCGCCCGGGCTTACTGAGGCCCGGGCGAAGGATGCTATTAGCGCTTTCGGCCTCGCATCAGGTACAGGGCGGCCAGCGCGAGCGGACCCCAGGGCCATACGATCTTGTCGGCCGAGTGCCCGGTGGATCTCCCCGTCAGGCTCCGCAGGGTCACCGCGGTGGGAGTAGTATGTTCCACGGCCCAGTCTGAGAAGTGGGTGATCCCGTTGCGGGTGACCGTGTTCTTTGATGTGTCGACGCTATCAGCCGCACAGTCCCAGTTCTGATCGACGCCGGTGTAGTAACATACTTTGTCCTCTGTCGAGGGCGTCTGGTTCAGCGGCAATGTCATATTCAGTGTAAAGCCGCTTGCCCCATCATTCGGGGTGAAGGACCAGTACTGTCCGGTTTGCAAGGTAGCTGGCGCGTTCGGGTGGCTTTGTGGCACGTATTGTACCGTCAGTTCGGACAGGGAGCCCAAAGACGTCACCTGGACGCGGGCCTTGTGCATGAAATACGTGCGAGGCCTGGTGATATCCTGTCGGAACGTATTGCTAAGCTCGTATGCGCCGATGTCGCAAGCCGTGCCTCCTCTCTCGTCCCCATCGGCCCGCAGCGCGTAGCGTTGGTCCCGATCGCCGGCGGTGCATTGACCAGAGTCAGTGGGGATAGCATCGACCGCCGGACTATCCGCCTGCAGCGCGTGGGTGTACGTAGGGCCTCCATTGTCGGCCAACGCGCCTAGTTTCGGATCGATCGGGGCGGTGCCGGTCCCCACTTGGTCGTGTCCCGCGGAAGCAAAGGTGCATCCCGTGTTGTTCCCGATCAGGTTATAATCTTGCGATGTGATCGTGCCGGAACAATCCGGGGCCTCTCCGCCTACATCGGCATTGCCAGCCAGGATGGTGTTCTGGATGTCTACCGAACCGCCGTCATTGTAGAGGCCTCCGCCATCACCATCTACTCCCCCTGACCCACCGTTGCCTACGGCGTTATTTGTAATCGTGCAGTCATTCACCGTCAGGCTGGTGGTGCCAGAATAATTGTAAATACCACCACCATCGCCGCCGTCTCCTCCCTGATCACCCCCTTGGCCGGTTGTGTTGCCACTGATGGTAGTGTTGGTGAGGGCGGCTTCGTTCGCGTTCGCGATGCCAGCTCCTGAGCCACCATCTCCACCGCTAACCCCATCGGTGCCACCATTACCGGTCGTGTTGCCGCTGATGGTGCTATTGTTGACGGTCAACGTCCCATCGTTATAGATGCCGCCACCATCGCCGCCGTATCCACCTTGCCCTGCACCTGCCCCTGTGCGGTTATTGCTAATAGTGCAGCTGTTCACCATCAGTGTGCCAGCATTGTAGATGCCGCCGCCATATCCCCCGTCCGCGCCGCTTCCGTTGGCGTCGGTTGTGGCGTTACCTGAGCTGTTGTTTTTCACGACACAGTTGTTTAAGTAGAGCGTCTCGTTGTTGTAGATGCCGCCGCCATAGTCTCCGCCGTAGCCCGCAGGGCCATCCGGGGCCTTCCCTCCGGTGATCGTGACATCGTTGATCGTCACAGTGATGTTGGCGGTCTCCGCGTAGACATCGAACACTCGATCGACTTGGTTGGCATCGATGATGGTGACATCAGCGCCAGCGCCGTTAATCGTCAGGTCATCGGCGATGTCCAGGTCACCGCTGGTGCAATCGTCCTCGTTCGCGTTGCCGGAAAGCGTGTACGTTCCCGCAGGCAGGGTGATGGTATCGGGCCCGGAGAGTGCGTTGGCTTGCATGATGGCCGCGCGCAATGAGCAGTTGCCATTGCTGTCCGCGCAGGCGCCATCGCCTAGATTCTCGTCCATCGTGTCGGCGGTGGTGTTGACGACGAAAGTAGCAGCATGGGCAACGATGGGATGCATCCCCCAGGCTATCGCAATCATCATGATGAGCATCAATCCCATGATAGCCTGCTTCGTTGTCTTCCTATACATGTACTCGAACATCGTTCGTCCCCTTCTCTCTCTATCTCCCCTCTCCTAAACATGCGACGGACAGAAGACTTGACATTTGATCTGCATCGGTGCATATGAATCCGCATTAGTAATGTACCAGATAATTGGGTATGTTTGTATCCCCCATTTGGCTCAGGTATAATCTCCTAGATGGCGCTGGTTGTGTTGTTGACGGGCGTTGCCTTTTGGAGGCTCTCGTGTTCTCAGATGATCTGATTCTCGTGTCCGATGTGAGCGCGCTGCCCACTGGCGGTTCCTATGGCAATATGGAGGCGTTCGCGCGTGCCAGTGCCACGTCCGATCTGATCGGCCTGTATGGCCCCGCTGATGATCGTTGGTATTGCGGGCAGGTGCGGTTTCGCGTCTTCTCTGGCGGTGAGCCGCTCACCCCGATGGTAACCCGCTTCTTCCCGGCCTATCAGGAGACGATCTACGGAGCCGAGCGGATCGTGCTCTCCAAGCGGATCTTCGTCCCATACCGAGCTGGGTATCAGCAGTCCGTCTGCTGGCAGATGGATTTCGAGACGGAGGGGCATCAATACATCCGAATCGACGTGGACATTCGCTGGCCGGCTGTGCCTTCGGCGGGGCGCTCGCGACAGCCGCCGCAGGAGGCTCGGGAGGTACGCGTGCGTCAGGAGATGGAGCGAGGCCTCCTGGTCGCCCGGACTATTGGCATGGAGCGGGAGGTTCGGGTATTCGGGTCCAATGGCCCTCCGTCCCGCGTTCAGTTCGTGGAACCCGGCCGGGCATTGCTTAGCTTCTTCGTTCTGGCCGAGGGGTACGTGGACGTCCCGTTCATCCTCACGTTTTCCCATAGCGGGGAACAGATGGCCTGGAACGGTTTCCTGGCGAACGGGGGCGTCGGCGTATTGCTCCAGGAGTCCACGCGTCATATGGAGGAAGCGATCGGCCGGGGGAGTGTGATCACTCCCGATCCGGTGATCAATCGGGGGCTGGCATGGGCGGCCATCAACGCGCTGCGGGTGCAACATCGCTACCGGCGCGGCGTGGGGATCGCCAGCGCCCTGCCTGGAGATAACATCGTCACGCATGAGGCCGCGTGGTATAGCATGGGAGTGGACTACCTGACGCCTGACTTCACATCGGGTTGGTATGAGCTGGTCCGACGGTATGGGATATACAAGGACGGCAGGGTGGCCTCCGAGATTCATGGCGTCACCGGCACTCGGGACGATTACGGGCTCGGGCTGGATGACGGCACACCTCTGTTCATCATCGCCGCCCATCATCATTACACCCTGC
>JAGHDS010000417.1 GCA_021159845.1 Anaerolineae bacterium | reverse complement strand
GCCAGGAAGAGCCATAAGGAGGAAGGACGGCGGGCGGAAGACGGCAGGCGCAGGGTCAGGATGGAGAATGGTGAGCGAAGGGAAAGCCGCAGTGAATGGCGAGTTGATGACGATCCCTGTAGCGCTTCCTCCATGATCTCTGGATCCTTAGTCTGTCGTCTTCCGTCCAGCCTCACATTCGCTCGGGGGCCGTCATGCCCATTAGGCCGAGCACACGGGCCAGCACGATGCGTGAAGCACCTACCAGCTTGAGCCGGGCCCGAGTCCGGTCCTTTTCGCCCGGGTCTGAGGAGAGCACCCGGCAGTCTCGGTAGAAGGTGTGGAAGGTGGATGCCAGGTCCATAGCATAAAACGACAACTGGTGGGGGCTAAGTTTTTGCACGGCGTTCTCCACCACTTCCGGGAGTTCTAGCATCTTCTTGATCAACGCCTGTTCGGCTGGGTGTGTGAGAATGGTTGTATCGCTTGTCTCCCAGCCGTCGGGCCCGGTGGGGTGCCAGCCTTCTTCTTCGGCCTTGCGGAGAATAGAGCAAATGCGCGCGTGGGCATATTGTACGTAGTATACCGGGTTTTCTGGCGTCTGCTGGGCGACCAGGTCCAGATCGAAATTCATCGGGCTGTCGGGCGACCGGGTGAGGAGCATGAAGCGCACGGGATCCTTGCCCGGGATGGTCACGCCCGACTCCGGGTGGGTGATCGTCACCGCGTCCAACAGGTCGTCCAGCGTGACGTAATTGGCTCGCCGTGTGCTCATACGAACTTGCCTGCCGCCGCGCACCAGGTTGATGAACTGGTGGATGACCACCTGAATGCGGTCGGCGTCATAGCCCAGCGCCCGAACACCGGCGATGACGTCGGGATATTCATCTTTGTGGTCGGCGCCGAAGATGTTAACGATGCGATCGAAGCCGCGTTCTAGCTTGTTGACATGATAGGCGATATCGGGCAGCCGGTAGGTGGGTTCGCCGGTGGACTTGATGAGGACGCGATCCTTCTCCGCGCCGAAGGCGGTAGCACGGAACCAGACGGCACCGTCCTTGTCGTAGGCATAGCCGCGCTCGCGTAGTGCCTGTACTGTCCTCTCGATGGCGCCCGAGGTGTACAGGTCGTGCTCGTTGAACCACACGTCGAAGTGGATGCCCAGCCGGGCGAGTGTGTTCCGGATGTCTTCGAACAACCACGCCTCTGCGCGTTCCTTGAAAGGACGCCAGCCCTCATTGGCCCAGGCGTCTCCTTGTTCCTGTACAATGGTGCGTGCGATCTCCCAGATATATTCTCCCTGGTATCCGTCCTCGGGGAACGTCGCGGGTTTGCCGATGAGTTCCATGTAACGGGCACGCACAGATTTCCCCAGGATCTGCATCTGGCGCCCCGCGTTGTTGAAGTAGTACTCGCGCGTGACCTTGTAGCCAACCGCTTCTAGCAGGTTGGCGATCGTGTCACCCAGCACGGCTCCCCAGGTGCGACCGATGTGCAGGGGGCCAGTCGGGTTGGCCGATACGAACTCGACCTGGGCCTTTTGCCCTGTGCCGATGTCCAGGTTTCCCCATGTTGCTCCGGCGGCCTGGATCGTCTCCACCTGTTGGGCAACCCACTCCGGCGCCAGTGTGATGTTGATAAAACCGGCACCAGCGATCTCCACGCGGCCGATATAGTCGGCCAGAGGCATGTGTTCGACGATGGCCTGAGCGATGGCACGTGGGGCCATCCGGGCCAGGCGTGCGGATTGCAATGCCACATTCGTCGCATAGTCGCCGTGGGTGGCCTGTTTTGGGTGTTCCACGACGAAGTCTGGCGGTTCAAAATCGGGCAGAACGTTTGCTGCCTGGGCTTGATGGATCCCTTCTCGAATGAGTTCAATGAGGCTGTCCCGAATCAGAGGCATAGAATCTCCCTCGTTATCGACTTGCTATTGCCATGCCCAGATGATACCGTAAGCGGCGAGAATGATCAACTTTGCCGAAGCGAGGTGTGGAGGGAAGGCTGGCCGTGGGATGCCCAGCCGCGCCCCTCTCTTCGGCGCGTGAGCATAGCGTCGCTGCGTGGGCCATGGGCTGCGGTCAGCGCGTTCCGAGGGATGCCTTGTATTTCCAGTTGAGCAGGAAGAGGATGCCTATCAGGGCCAGAGGACCGGAGATGACTAAGTAGGTGGTCAAGGGGAAGCGTCCCCAGGCCAGAGCTACGTAGAACACCGCCAGGGCGCCAAACAGGATTGCTCCAATCCATTCCCATCGCCATGCGATGGCCAGCGCGATGATTACGATGTAAGTCGGGACCAGGTGGATGAGCAGGGCGAGAACCGTCTCCCAGGGGCTGTAGCCTTCGCCGAATACGTCTAAAGCGAAGAGGCTCAGGAATATGGCGAAGAGGATACATAGCATCCTTGGGAGCCAGAAGATGACCTGCTTTGTGCGTGTATTCATCGGGTTCTCCTTGTCAGATTCTGGACGGAGCGCTTTCTGGACCGCGAGGGCGCGGAGTGCGCGAAGACGGTCCATCAGCACACTGGCCAGATGATATGAGCCAGTTCTTCAAGGCCGGTCGCGTTACGAGCATGTGGAATTGCTGCGATCACGTCTGCGAGTCTTACATAACGATGCATAAGGGTATAGGCCATGAGCCGTTGGCGGAGGACCTCATTCAGGGTGGATTCGGGGTAACCCGCGGCGAGAAGGAGTGCTTGAAGGATGTCGCGGTCGCCTCTCGCTATGTCCAGCCCGGGGGCGATGAGCTCATAGTCGGGGTGGCCGACCATCGCGTCCCCGAAATCGACATAGCTTGTCACTTCCCACACGCCGTCATTCTTGGAGACCAGGACGTGTTCCCGGGTGATATCGGCCAGAAGTAGGGTCGGTTGGAATTCCTCTGAGCGGAGCTGCGTCAGGAGGGCGAGATAGGCTGGGATCTCCTGTGTCGGATCCCATGATGCCTCGCTGAGCTGATGGCGTGTGGTTGCCGTGCGGGCCTGCGTCGATAGGAATGCGGCCCAGTCGGGGGTGATCGGCTCCAGGCCTTCCACTGGGAGGGAGCGTAGGACCGCGATCACCTGGCCGACCCCTGCCGCGATTCGTTGGCGATCCGACTTGGTCATGTCCTCCCATATCTCTCCCACGGGGCGGCCGGGCACTCGGGTCATGATCAGGTAGTTCCAGCCGCCTATCTCACCCTCTGCCACGATCATTGGCGTGGCGATGCCCAGTTTCCCCTCGAGGTACTTTCCCACCAGGCGTTCGGCTACGAAGTCTTGCTGGAACAGGGGCACAAAGAGCTTCACTACATATGATCGGCCAACCATGTAGATGATGTGAGTTCCGTCGGGGCCGCGAGTACAAGGCCCATCCAGGAGTTCGTGGCGGTTGCATATCTTTTCGATGATCGGCCGCCATACGTCCTCACGGTGGTAGATCGCGCGGTATTCCTCAAGTGTCTCCACATCGGGCATTCGCATGGCTTACCCCTGGTCTGACGATTTGTCGCACCACCATGTGTGATATTCTTGCATGGCCTGAATAACAGCCCCTATGTTCTCGACGGGGGTGCCGGGATATGCGCCGTAGATCAGCATCAACCCGCCTCGAGGGGATCCCAGGGTGCGGATGCAGTTCGCTATATGTTCGCGAATCTCAGCGGGGGTGCCAAAAACTGTGATGTGCTGGCGGTCTATGTCCAGGTCCAACGTCGTTTTGCCCCATGCCAGCCGTTTCAGTGATCCCAGGCCGTTGACCAGGTCCTGGGGATTGAGTACCGTCACCCCGGCGGCGATCAGGTCAGGGATGATGTCCACGATATAGCCATCGGTGTGTAAGTAGACCTCAATGCCGTGTTCACGGCAGGGAGCGAATAGACGCCGGTAGGTCGGCAGGATCAGATCGCGCCATCGGTCCGGGCGCATGGGAAGTGCGTTTTGATGGCCCAGGTCATCGCCGAAGACGATCATGTCCACGCCGATCTCGATCCATCGGCGTACCACCTCAGCCCAGTAATCCGTGATGACTGCGATCAGTTCGTGCAATTCTGGGCGGTTGTCGGCGATGTCCAGCATCAGGTTTTCAAAACCGCGCAGATATGAGAGGCGCAGATAGAAGAAGCCGTGCTCTATGTGGCCGATGACCAGTTGGCCTTTGCGCCTGGCCTCAGCCGCGTCGGCGCGTGCCCGATCCCAATCGGTGTAGTCCGCCGGGTCCGGCGAGCGATAGGTTCGCCATTTGGACCAGTCATCTAACGGGTGAGAAACCACCTGTCCATCCAGGTATTGACCTGGGTAGTGCCAGCGGCAGCCCCATGCGTCGGTCGATTCGTTCTCATGCTCGCGTGCGGGGTTTTGATCGAGGGTGATGGAGACATCGGGGGCTTTGGCGAAGATGGTGGCGAAGTAGTCACGGTTGGACTCCCATATAGTGCGGTTGAGGCTCACTCGCACGGGGACAATTCCGTTCCCTGTGCGACGAATGATGTGTAATATCTCGGCGTTGTGATCCCAATCTTTGCCCCAGTGCATCGCTTACCTCTCTTGGTCACGCTGTTGAAAAATGCGAATGGATGAACCCGCCTTCCCCCGGCTGGCATCTTGGCCGGGGCAACGCAGGGTATCGTGGCGGTCGATTCCATACTGGGCGCACCGTGCAAGGCCCGGATCCGCGTGTGGTTTCGTAAAAGATCTACTTGATGGGGATGTAGAGATACATTTCCGATTGCGCTAGATCCCTTCCAGCTCTACTGCATCAGGAGAAATGGGCACCAATAACAGTATAGTCGCTTCCCTCGGGTGCTGTCAAGTATTATGGGCGTTCATTATTGACGTCATCAACCCAATCTTCTCGAGCGGGTTTGCATGCGCGAAGAAACCCACTCAAGTTTAGCCTTTCGGGTGGCGGAGGGCATTGCCCTCCGCCACCCGAACAAGATATGGGGTAGTGCTGCGAAGGAAGCCGTGTATATGGGAGCTCAAAGGAAAAGGCCAAAGTTCAGCGGGTTTCTTCCCGGTGTCATCCGAGTGTTCCCTTCAGTACCTGTGCCCAACTATACCATACCTTCAGCGCTTCTTTTAGGCATGGGCCTCCTCAATTACAGTTACTGTGTTTGACGCTGCTGACTGGTTGGGTTAAGCTTGTGCGGACAGAGAGTAGGTTGTATCTCTTTCAGAGAGGGGCCGATGACACAGAGGATCGACGATGTGATCCGGCGGGCCGCGGAGCTGATGGCTCAAGGACGTCATTGATCCGAGTCCACACTCCTCGCCGTGGGCGAGCATCTATGGGGACATGTGGATCCGGAGATCGTCCGTCTGGCTGCCGCTTTTGGAGGCGGCTTGGGCATGACGTATCAGGAGCTTTGCGGTGCGCTCAGCGGTGGTGCTATGGTGATCGGCCTGCATTTTGGGCCGAAACGCCCTGGGGAGTCCGAAGACCTGATGCGGTGGGCGATCACTCGTTACCGTGATTGGTTCTTAGAGGAGATCGGGCCGACGCAATGCGCCGCATTGCGAGATGGGTTGTACGGCTCTGGAGGGCAGGAGCCTTGTAGCGTGCTGGTGCAGCGTGCCGTGCGTATCCTGCTGGAGGTTCTAGACGAGGCCGCGGAGTTGAGACTGCCATAGGTAAACTAGCGACTGTGTGCTCTGCACACGCGGCCGTGAGGGGGGGCGCTTCGCATAGCGCCCCCATTAAGGGCGAATAAGCGGCATCGGGATACCGGCAGGGTGGACGGCCACTTCCTCTAGCGTTTCACCCGGATGGTGATGGGTAGGAGGATCCGTTGAGCTTGCAGATCCGCGCCGTCGCCGCTCACGCTGACCCGTTGGCCAGTTTGCGGATCATACATGCCGATTGCAATGGTGTACTCGCCAGCAGGTAGCGCCGGATCTAGCGGAATGGTGTAGTAGTCAGGAACCAGGTCGCCGGAACGCCAGCGGCTGGTGGGCCATGAGTTGCCTAGTGGCGGGCTGTCTCCCTGGCCGACGAGCTGCCCCGAGCTGTTCAGCATGTGAACGAACACGGTGTAATCCGTGTTGACATCCTCTTTCACCTGCCAGAACAGGCGTAGGTGTATCGCACTGCCTGAATTTCCCTTGATGTGTATCGTGTCCTCGTTGAGCGCGAACCCGATCAGGTCGATTCTGTTAGCCAGCCTGGCTTGCAGTGGGTGGGCGTCTCGCGGCAGGCTCGCGTGACGCCGAGCGATGGTTACCGCGCCAGTGCCGGTGAGCGAGGCCAGGTACACCAACGTGTCATCCTGGAAGCGTCGCGGAACCACCTCGTCACTGGGCTCCGCGATGTATCGCAGCCGGGCGGCCGGGTCCCATAGATTGGAGCCGCTCACCCAGCCCAGGGCGATTGCATAATCCTTGCCCGGCTTTAGCCCCCAGTCAATCGTGTTGGCCCGCACCTTGACCACCTGGCCTGGTTTCCAGTGGCTGGTAGGGTACCAGACCAGTGTGGGCTGGGGATATACCGTGGCTGCTGTGGGCTTGCCCGGCTCCTCGATCAGGTAGAGCGCCAGGAAGTAATCCTCAGCCGGAGGGCGCAGCGCCTTGAAGTAGAGGGAGAAATGCGGGGGGCGCCCCGGGTGTGGATCCACGTTGTATCCGAGGAACTCAAAGACGTCGTCGAAGCGTCCGGATCGCTGCACGTCTAGTTCCACGCGGCTCGGGTGAGCGAAGGTATAAAAATCGTCAGGGAACTCCCGGGATGGCGCACCGCGCTTGAAGAGCGCATATCCATCGTCTGCAGCGACGAGCCCGAATGTCCCACTCTCCACAACATGCTTGTGCACGTAAGTCTGGATGTCATTGTAATTATTGCCGGGATAGCTCTTAACGTCCAGGAGCACGTAGTCACAGTCAAAGGTGTAGGGGACCAGGTGGATCGTCTCGCGATGGGTGAAATGGGGATTCAGGTTATTTTGCGTGCACAGGCTGGCGTCTGGCGGGATCAGCGTAGCGAATTCTACTAACTTCCGTTGATGTGTCGTCATGTGGGGCCAGTGGAATCCCGGGTGGAGCGGGGTGAGCGGCGAGCGATAGAGCGAAAGGAGGACGCAGAAGGCGAGCGCACTTAGTGATGTTGCCTGGATGGCAGTGGTACGTTTGGGATACGCATCTTGGATCCATTGCCACAAGTTACGCAATCCCAATGCTGCGGCCACGGTGGCGATGGGAATCAGAGTTGCCACGTACTGCCGGCCGAAGGAGCGCATCATCGGTGCCTCGCTCAGCAGGTTGATGCCGAGATCTGGAATGGCGGGTAGCATGGTCAGCGGGCTTAGAAGCGGCAGCCCAGCCAATGGTAGCAAATAGTCCAGGTAGTACTTCCATGCCTTCGTGTCGAGAAAGCTGGCGAGGATATGTTGGATCCATGTGCCATTAGCGATGTCCTGGTAGCGGCTCAGGTATGGGGAACGGCCGATGATGTTATGTTCTGGGATGAGGAGGAAGACCGTGAAAAGAAAGCGAGATAGCCCCACCAGGATCAGGATGATCCCGGCCCGGCGGCGTTTTTGCACCACCCAGGTCCAAAGGCCCATTCCAGCCACCGCGAGTGCCACGTTCTCTTTGGTCATCATAGCCAGGATGGCGAAGATGGCGAAGGGGACGTCGCGTTTTTGTTCGAGGAAATCGAACGCGGCCAGGAGGAAGAAACTTGCCAGCGCGATGGCATGGAAGTCACTGGTGACCAGTGAGTGCGAGCCTGGGTGAGCCAGGTAGGCGACAGCCAGGATCACGGCGGCAGTCTCGCTGTGGAGGATACGCCGGGCCAGGTGGTAAGCCGGGATGGCGCCGAGTGCTACGATCACCACCTGGAAAAGCAGTAGCGCGCGTACGTCGTCCCATATCCAGTACAGTGGCACCATCAAGAAGTAAATGGGCTCGGCGTGCATACCCAGCCGGGTGGGTTCCTTGAACCAGTTATCCTTCCCCACCCAATTGGTGAAGCGGAGTGGTCGGCCGTGGGCCGTGTTCCACAAGGCTTGGTCGGCGTTGCCCAGATCGTATCCAGCGGTCTGCCATGTATTGTGGCGAGCGATTGCCAATGCCCCGAACCAGGCTATGAAAGCAATCACGGCCAGGGCGACCGTTATCCTGGCCGCTGTGCTGGGCGCGATGGCATAGTATGCGCTATGATGTGCATTCTCATGCGAGTGCATCTTGCGGCGTGACCTCTCATCCCTCTCCGGTAGTTTGTGGACACTACGGTACCACCGGGCTGCTCCTTCTGTGCGACCCGGCAAGGCATGTCAACCGCTTGTGCAGGGACAAGCCATCTATCAAATGAACGGAGGGGATGCGCAGTTTATGCGGTTGACTTGAGGATTGTCGACTCGAGGTGAAGGTGATAGCTACCTGGGAGAGTACCGCAGTAGCGCGCGCCCATCCGGGCGGGGCATCCCATTCATGACGACGGGTAATCGTTGCCCTGTCCTGGGATCATAGAATCCGACAGCCAGCGCTTCTATTGTGTCAGCGCTACCGGATAGCCAGATGTTATATTCGTCGGCGATGACCTCGCCCGGCAACCAACTCGTGGTGGGAGCCTGACCATGTTGCGGTATATGATCACTCTGGCCCATGATGTGCTCCCTCGGGTTCAGCACATGTATGAAGACTTTGTAAGATGTGTCGATCTCGGCTGTCGCCTGCCAGTATAGTACGACTCGCAACGGCTCGCCCGGCCGCTTTGCCGGAGCTACGTCGTATCCTAGCAGCCGGATGTGCTCGCCGAATCGTGCATCCACAGCGTGTTGAGGCTTCGGTAGTGTGAACATATGATGTCGACTGGCGATCTCAACCCGGCCCAATCTCTGCTGGCCGAGCAGATGCCCTGCGTCGTCCCTGGCTTCCAGGATCACGATGTATTCTCCGCCCGGCAGCCCGGCGGGCAGAAGCGCGTCCCAGCGCTCCAGCACCAACTCCTTGGAGCGCCATCGCTCTGGTGGATACCGGGAGCTGATCTTGTGGAATCCTGGGCGTTGCCACGAGCTGCCATCGGGAGCCTCCAGGATCAGGCGAGTACGGATGGGACCGGGCGCGTCCCTCATGGCTCGCCAGTATAGTGTCAGAGGAAGCGTACTCCCCTCTGGGTAGCGTCCCTCGGCCAGGTGCCATCCTGCCAGCCGGATCGACCCCCATATGATATCTGCCGGGGTCGCGGAGGGGGCATCCAGTGG
>JAGHDS010000005.1 GCA_021159845.1 Anaerolineae bacterium | reverse complement strand
TCCGGCCGGAAGCCAGCATGGGTATTACCCCTCTTAACCGTGGAATAGGGGTACGGACTTGAAAAAGGGAGGAACCACGGGCATACTCTCGGTATATCCAATACACGAAAGGAGCTGCCCATGGATCCTTCGACCATATTTTGCCCGAATCCGGAGTGTCTGGCAAGGGGACGGGTAGGGAGGTACAAGCGGATGAGATTAGGGTCAAGGTCCAGGTGATGAGGGCATGGATGGCCATGGCGATCATGGTAAGCCCCCACCGAGAAAGGGAGGACCTACCTACGCCGCCTTTCTCGATCCGGACAAGCGAATGCTTACTTAAGCTTCCAAAGGCACGACATACCTTACCGGGACAAACCGCCGACGCATCTAAAGATGAAGAGAGGCTCTTCTCGTGGCTCGGCCAATCGAGAGGAGCCTCTCCCCACAAACAGAAAAGAGCTAGGCACGTATTCCAGCGCCTGGGCTTTGCCGTTAGCTTTTCATCACCATCACCGCCAGTGAGTGAGCGGGGAACTCGTATGTGAACCGCTTGGCTACCTCCGCCTGTCCCTCTGTGATACCCACACGTTCAACCCCGAAGTCATTGATCGCGTTGGCATCGTCCGCGTTGATCATGTAAATCGCGGCCGGTCCCGTCGGCTCCCAACCGCCCAGGTCGATCTCCGTCGGCATGGCCTGATCGCGATGGCGGTTGATCACGGCCAGCGTCAGCAAGGTGCCCGCCTCCGAGAGCGTGGCGGACACATCGAGGTATGGAAACGGCCCCAAGCCGCGCAAGCGCTTATCCTCTGGTTCCTCGGAGAACACGAACGTATCACAGGCCACCCAGGCATCCAGCGCGATGGACTGACTGTGCTCGGCATAGAGCATCAGCGGGTAGTAAATCGCCTGACGGAACAGCCCATCCGGCTGGGTGAAGATGGGCGCGATGACGTTGACCATCTGGGCCAGGTTCGCCATGCCCACAGCCTGAGGATGGCGCTGGAACTCGTTCAGGTAGGCGGAGACGGCCAAGGCATCGGCCAGGGTGTAGCGTTCCTCCAGGCCCTGTTCACCGCGGGCACGGAACCAAACGTTCCACTCGTCGAAGGCGATACGGATGGGATGCTCGATCCCCTGCCGATAGCGAATGGTCTCGATGAGCGCCTGGCACGCCTCGATCATCCGGCCAGCGTGATGGGGCTGGAAGACGTTGGTGTAGTAATCGCTGCTGCCCGTGTACAGATGGATGCTGTGGTAATCCACATAAGGGGCCAACACCTCCAACACGATGCGATCCCAATCGCTGAGGCCGTCCCATCCGCAACTGATGAGCTTGATGGAGGGATCGACCCGCTTCATGAGCTTAGCCGCCTCCCGCGCGTAGCGGGCGTATTCCTCAGCCGGCTTGTGGCCCATCTGCCAGTGGCCGTACATCTCGTTCCCCAGGCCCCAGTACTTGACGTTGTACGGCTCCGGATGGCCGTTTCGGCGGCGCAGGTTGGCGTAGTACGTGTCGCCGGTGCCGTTGCAGTATTCCACCCAGTTACGCGCCTCGTTCAGCGTGCCGGTGCCCAGGTTGATGCAGATGTACGGTTCGGCCCCCAACGCCCGGCAGTACTCGATGAACTCGTCCGTGCCGAAGCGGTTGGATTCCTCGGCATGCCAGGCTAACTCCAGGCGTCGCGGCCGTTGGTCCTTGGGACCGATCCCATCCTCCCAGTGGTAGCCGGAGACGAAGTTGCCACCTGGCCAGCGCAGGATGGTCGGATGAAGACCCTTCGCGGCCTCCAATACATCCAACCGGAAACCGCGCTCATCGCTCAGCGGAGAGTCCTCCTCATAGATGCCGCCGTAGATGCAGCGGCCCAGGTGCTCGACGAACTGCCCGTAAATGAGGGGATCGATCCTCCCCAGCCGGCGATCAATGTCGATCTTGATGCGTGCGACCATAGGTTCTTTGCCTCCTGATCGGTGCTACGGGGTTGGTCTGATGTACTCCATAAACACCCGATATTCTCCCCGAATAGCCCCCTGGTTGGCAAATGGCAAAAGCGAGAGAGTTTGTTCCTGCTGTCCCGGCAGCTCAGAGCTCGCCCGCGACGTAGCAAAGATGGGAGCGCGAGCCCGGATAACCCCCTTTACTCGGAGAGCCGGTCCCAGCAGTTCGTCCGATGCGGGCTCTTCTTTGAGACCCTCCTCAGGCCGATCCGGGTCTATATGCAACACCACGTCCTCAGGATAGAGCCCACGACGGCCGTGGAACACAACGCGATCCTCCTGTGCATCCTGGAAGTACGCATACACCAATGGGCCACGTACCACCGCGAGCACGTGATCGTTGGCCTGACAACGTAGCGGCAGAGACATGGAGAGTCGGACAACGTCCCCAGGCTTCCATTCCCGCTCCATGACGGTAAAGTCACCCGGCTTCGCCGAGATCGGCTCATTATCCCCTACTTGAACTTTGGCCCCGGCCGTGTAGGACGGGATACGGAGGTGGAGAGGAAATACTGTTGGAGATTCCGGTTGCACGTGGATTGTCACAGTCCCTTCAGATGGGAAGCGCGTTTCCTGTCGAAGGGTCACTGGGGGCAGTCCAGGAGGATGGAGCGTTGCCTCGCTCTCCGTGTAGATGAGGATCGTCGGCGCGCCATCGCGCAGCCCATAGAGGTAGACTGGCATACGCCCCGCGATCCGATGTCCTGCAGCATTGCAGCAATTGGGGCTCGACGGAGGTTGCGCGCTCCCGTTCAGCGGCGTGAAGTAGCTCCAATTGGAGCCGTCTGCCAGTTGAGCGGCCAGGAAATGGTTGAAGAGATCTCGCTCTATCTCCGCCGCATAGCGAGCCTCCCCTGTCCATTCCAAGGCCTGGGCGAGCAATAGAATCCAGGTATGTTGAGGGCATACCTCGACATCGTTGCGTGGGTGATAAAATCGACGCGGCACATAACGTTCTGTGGAACTCATACCCCCCGTGAGGAAAACCCACTCATCGGCTAGGCGGTCGATGCTGCCAAGCACCACATCCCGGTATTCCGCCTTACCCGTCGCATTGTACAGCGCGGCGACGCCCAGCAGCGCCATGTGGAAGGTATGCGCGTGGATGTTCTCGCGCAATTCGTAGGCCTGCTTCTCGCCCGCCGCGAACTGCTTCATGGCCGTATATCCACAACTATGGTTCGCCTCCGGGTGGGTAGCCCACCACTCATCCCATTTTGCCAGCACGCGCTTGCCCCATTCGATATAGCGCGCATCGCCGGTCCGTTGCCCGAGCAGCATGATGGGCTCCAAGATAAGGGTGCCCTCCCCGCCGTCGTGGCCGTTGCCGGGGAAGCGCCCGACCAAAGGGCTTTTCAAAGATCTAATAGATGCCCTTCCTTGCTCCTCAAATCGACCTTGCCCTGCCCTGAGGAACGCTTATCCGGAAGGGAGGAGACCGTTCATAGGCGGAGAAAAGGGCCTTTCGAAGGGGCTAGCGCCCCTCCGAGCCCTCCCGCCTTAAGCCATTGGCGTTCTAGATCGCTCAAATGTTAGAACACTGAAAAGCCCTGTTTTTAGGGCCAATTACACCACCGCCTCGCTGGCACCTCCCCAAACGGCGAGGATGCCGCTCTAGGGAGGCGATTCAGCTCATACAACAGAGTGCGAGCTCCCCACGGTTAAGGGAGGAGCTACTCCCAACTGGGACATCCACGAGTTTATCCAGATTAAACTATACTATGCATTCGTGTTCTACCTACCTCCTCAACTTTGCTCGATTTCCTGAAACAGAACCATATCCCAAGAGGTCATTTCAACACTTCCCTGAGCACTTTCATGGCTGCCCCACGTTTAAGGAGATCGTGGGCCCATTGGTTACGGTAATTACGCAGGCACTCATAACTGCTGGTGTCTTCACCACATTCACATCTCTCCATCCGGCTCAAAGCAGCTTCCACTGTGGGGCGTAAGGATTCGAATATTCGCTTAGTATGCCCTGCACCCCCTGGAACACTGTCAAAAAGAACGAAAGAAGGCGATTCCCCTGCCGGACTGTAATAATAAAACGTTCCGTCAATGTCGTTTTGACTAATGCCAAGAGCGTCGCTGGCCCCTTCAAGCAAAGCATAAAGCACAGAAAGTATTTCTGACTGATTTTCGAAAGCAACCTCGAACGATATTTCAAGCACATCGGTCATAAACATATGACCAAGATACCTCGACTCCATTACGCCTCTGCATTCTTTCCCTGTCAATGGATTTACATGTGTGCTTCTCTTGCGCCTCCGCTGGCCGAATGTCACAGGTTCCGCATAGCCACACGTGCTGCAGATACCAAACCCTCCGCCAAACCCCCGGTTCACAACAGCCAGCCATCCATACCGCGAATATCTCTTCCATACAGGTACAGTGAAGTCCCTGTCCAGGACCATCGGGGGTTCCACTTCTGACCCTGGGGAATTCCCCTGTTCTCCAGGAAGTCGATACGAAGCGAAATGAACTCTCCCCGCGTACATTCGCTGAGGTGGTGACTCCCCCGGATTTCGCACATCGCTCGCCGCAACAAATCCATTCTCCGGAACTATAAAAATGCCTTGATGTCCTGCTTTCTCGAGTGAAGCTCCACAAGCACAGGTGGAAGGAGGTTTTCCGGGAGCGTAGTTAAACCGGTGACACGCCTCGCATATAGCATACCCGTAGGGCGGCCATTCTTTGTCAGGAAGCCTACGCACCCCCACACTCCTCCACACCTTTTTGGCAGCCACTACCTCTGCCCCAGGAGCAAATTCCGAAATGGCGATCTTCAAGCCCCGGCTTAAATCTATGTCTTTAGCAACTCCTATGGTGACCAAATGGTTTGTTTTCAGTTCTACAACATCCGTTGGGAACCCATACTTTGGAAGGACATTGTGAGTACCGAGAAAGCCAAGCAGGTCCCTCGTCCTGAGCTGGTTCTGAACCCTTTTGAAGTACTCCGCTTTCTTAAACTGCTGAGCGGCCGCAGCCTCTTCCATCATTTGCTTGAATGTCTCAAGCTCGCCGGAGACCTCCAACGTTGCTTGATCCAACACACCGCTGTTTTCCGGGTTTGTCAATCTTGCCACCCAGTGCCACTCGTCATCGAACTGTAATTCGCCGCGGAGGGCTTCGTCTTTCGGCAGAATCCTCTCCAACGCTTCCCAAACTTCTCTAGGCCGCTTCTCAAGGAATTCAGTCAACAAAGGAGGCCCCGGCTTTCTATCAAGCGGATCGAAAAACTCTCCAACCTTCCTGTACTCTATACCAT
>JAGHDS010000143.1 GCA_021159845.1 Anaerolineae bacterium | reverse complement strand
CCCGACTGTTCCGTCACGGAAATCGCTGCCAGGCATCTTCCAGAGGGCATGAAGCTTACGGTAAGTGCCACAATATTCGAGCACGTCATGGAGAACCTGCTCGGCTATGAGGGGCTTTTCTACATGGTGCACGATGACATCTCGCTAGTCGAGCAGGTCTTCGAGCGCTGGGGGCAAAAGGTATATGAGTATTATGAGTATGTCATCGGCATGGATGCCGTAGGGGCCATCTTCCATGCTGACGATCTCGGGTTTAAGACGGCCACGCTTCTGCCACCGGAGCTGTTGCAACGGCTCGTATTCCCCTGGTTTAAGCGGTATGCTGAGTTAGCACACAAGCATGGGAAAATGTACTGGTACCACTGCTGCGGGAATGTATATCCCGATGTCATCGAGGAGCTCATCGAGGACATCCATATCGACGCCTTCCACTCGTTCCAGGACAACATCCTGCCGATCGCTGAGTTCAAAGCGCGCTATGGTAACCGAGTAGCCGCCCTGGGCGGTGTGGATATGGATAAGCTCGCCCGACTGGACGAGCCTTCTTTGCGCGCTTACGTGCGAGATATCCTCGACCGATGTATGCCTGGCGGCCGTTTCGCTTTGGGCTCCGGCAACACGGTGGCTAACTATATCCCGCTCTCCAACTACCTCATCATGCTTGACGAGGCACGGCGTTGGCAACTTACCTCTATTAAGGCATGAGGGGCAAGACGGCAACGCCGAACGCGACGGGGCCGCCTCGCCCCCGCCTGACGAATCGGGATGAGGCGGCCCCGTCGCGTGGCCCGAATTCCGCATCGGTTCTTAAGAGGTGGCGCCGATCGCTCCTTCGTTGTGGTCAGGGCAATGACAAGAGCCGATGGTCAAATGTAGCGTGCTCGTGGAAGGACGCTACCATTTCTTGGCCGTCTGGAGCAGCAACCACATCAGCAGGGCGACGATGAGGATACTGGCCTTGAGTGTCGATGGATCCATCTACCCGCCTCCTGCAAGCCTAGGGCCTGTCGTCCCACTCACCTGGCCGATAATGTGAGTTTTAGTATGCTAACGGATCGACGACGAGATCAGGGTACAGAAATATTTGACGATTATATAACACTCTTTTCTATATTAGCACATGAAAGGGCGTTTGCCAATAGGGACCTGGCCAATAAATCCTATAAATAACGGCGACCTGGCCACTAAGACCAGGCCTTTTGGTCCTATTCTGGGAGAAAGCACAAGCTTCCCGCTCCTAGCGATTAAGCTGACGAAGGATTGTACCAACGCGGTCCGAGACAGCCGATGGGCGGGAATATCTCTCCTCATCCGGTGAGCCGGCCCCACCTCACTCGCCCGTCACAATGCCGCAGCCTTAATCTTGTCCAATCCCTCATCGCCGGCTTGCCTCATCCTCTCATTCCCGCCACCTAGCAGGCGCATTCCGTTGAGAATGACGATCAGTGAGGCCCCCACATCTGCGAACACGGCCATCCACAGTGTGGCTATGCCAGGAATTGCCAATCCCATGAAGGCGGCCTTCACCAACAAACTGAAGCCAATGTTCTGTCGCACGGTTCGCAGCGTGCGGCGAGCGAGATGCATAATGAGAGGCAATTTAACCAACTCATCAGCCATCAAGACGATGTCAGCCGTTTCCAACACCTGGTCGGTGCCCGCTCCTCCCATTGCAATGCCTACTGTAGCTCGCGCCAGGGCTGGGGCATCGTTCACGCCATCCCCCACCATAGCCACCCGACCATGGGCGTCCAGCAGCTCTCCTATGGCATCCACCTTTTGTCCTGGTAATAAGCCTGCACGCACGTCGTCAACGCCTACCTGGGCAGCGACTACCGCGGCGGTTCGCTCATTGTCCCCGGTTAGCATCACGACCCGCCGTATGCCCAACTGCCGTAAAGTACTCACAACGCCCCGCGCCTCTGGCCGTACTGTGTCGGCCACGGCGATAATTCCCACTACCGCTCGTGATCTTTGGGCTTCCCTCACCACAAAGATCACCGTTTTACCCTCACTCTCCAATCGCTCGACCTGAGCGCTTAAGTATGAAGGTATTGCAATGGCTAGTTCAGACAGAAGGGATCTGTTCCCAACATACACTGAGGTATCGCCCACTCGCGCCCAGGCACCACGGCCAGGCATCGCCTGGAAATCGCGGGCCGATTCGATCGGGATGGAGCGTCGCTTAGCTTCAGCGATGATGGCTTGAGCTAGAAGATGCTCAGACCGGCTCTCGACGGCGGCGGCCCAGCCCAGTACTCGGTTCTCAATCTGCCCGTTGAAAGTGATTACATCGGTAACGATGGGCTCTCCCTTTGTCAGGGTACCCGTCTTATCAAAAGCGACCACGCTCAGTTGCCCAACGGCCTCCAGATAGGCTCCTCCCTTGACCAGCACTCCCTCTTGAGCGGCATGGCTGATGGCACTGACAATGCTCACCGGTGTGGAAATGACCAGCGCACATGGACAGGCGATGATGAGTAATGCCAGAGCACGATAAAGCCAGCCGTGCCCACCGGATATCGGCTCCAGGAAAGGTTGCCCGAAAAGTACAGGTGGTAGGGTGGCGATGAGCACGGCGAACCCTACCACAGCCGGCGTGTAGTATCGGGCGAATGTGTCCACCCAACGCTGGGATACCCCCTTCCTAGCCTGAGCTTCCTCGACCATGTGAATGATGCGGCTCAGTGTGTTATCGGCAGCCAGGCGGGTGACCTCTATCTCTAAGGCACCTTCGCCGTTGATGGTTCCAGCAAAGACCTCATCGCCCACGCGTTTGCTTACGGGCATGCTTTCACCCGTAATAGGCGCCTGATTGACGGTTGAGATGCCTCGTATGACCCGGCCATCCATAGGGATGCGTTCACCTGGCCGAACGAGAATGACATCACCAACGGAGAGCTCGGCTACTGCCACACGTTCTTCCTGCGCACCGCACCAGGGACAAGGGCCACTTTCGTAGGTGCTCCCATCGGGTAAGGCTTTGCCCCGGTGCTCTTCGCAATTCACGCGAGGGCGTAATACGGTAGCTTCGGAAGGCGCCAAGGCCATCATGGCCCGGATCGCGTTGCGCGCTCGCTCCATTGTATAGTCTTCCAGCATCTCACCCAGGCCGAATAGGAAAACGACCAGAGCTCCTTCCGTCCAGGCTCCAATAGCTACCGCTCCTACCGCAGCTACCGTTGCAAGAAAGTTAATGTCCAACTCACGGTTAATCCACAAGCCTACCAGCCCCTTGCGCGCCATGAAATAGCCACTGGTCGCGATGGCTAGCGCGTAAAATACGTGTACCCAGACTGGAGGGACGCCAGCAGCGCCCAACACGGCAGCTAACAGGATGAATACGCCACCGACCAGCGTCAGTACATTACGCCGCCGGCCGCGCACGAAGGCCAAAATATCGAATGGCTCGGAGGTTTGGACGCGTGTCTCCACCGGATTCTCGGTCGCCACGTCACAGCCCATCTGATGGATGCGTTCGATGACGCGAGCCTGGTCCGCCGTTTGCGCGTCATAGGTCAGCGTCATTTTAGATGTAACGAAATCGACCTTGCATTGAACCACGCCGTCCAGCTTACTGATCCCATTTTCGAGCTTGACAGCGCAATCGGCGCAATCCATGCCGACGATACGCAGATCCCGGTGTTGAAACCGTTCCCGTTCCTCTAACGCAAGTCCTCGCATAACCTTGATCTGTCTTCCAGCCCTATATGTTGATCTGTATTTTTATATGAATGCTCGCTCATATGATACTGCGTATATGGCGATCTGTCAAGCGAGTTCGCTGTGATATGGACGGGGATCGTCCCATCACACATCCATGCAAGGGGGCACGACGGTTGGAATCAGAAAACCACGGCCTCTCCAGAAAGCCATAGTCCTTCCCTTGCATAAACCGCTCCAACACCTCCTTCACCGGTCCGGCCCCATGATCTAGCATTGAATTGAGATACACCAGTGTGCGAAAGCGTGATTGCTCCCGCGCGGGAGTGATGGTAGAATGTTATTATCCTTTGGTAATCGGGTGAGGGAAGAAATGGAGCGATTGTGGACGCCCTGGCGTATGCCGTACCTGGTCAGCGAAAAGTCCAGCACGTGTATTTTCTGCCAGAAGGTACAAGCGACGGACGACCGGGCCGCTCACGTACTCACGCGCGGCCGACATGGTTTCGTCACCCTTAACCTCTACCCATACAACAACGGACACCTCATGGTTGTGCCCTATGCTCACGTTCCGAGCTTGGAGGACCTCCCCCCGGAGACGCTCACAGAACTGATGTTGCTTGTGAATCGGAGCCTTACCATCCTGCGTTTCGCCTTTCGACCACACGGATTTAACCTCGGCGTGAACCTGGGAAAGGTGGCCGGCGCGGGGATCGAGGAGCACGTTCACATCCATATCGTCCCGCGCTGGGAGGCCGATACGAATTTCATGCCTATCGTGGCGGAGACGCGCGTGATCCCTGAGTGGATCGACGATACGTACGATCGTCTGGCGGAGGCTCAGCGCACTTTAGTGGCTAACGGCAGCCTGCCGGCCAATGCCTCCTGGCCCAGCTCCGATGGTAACGACGAATAGGCTTGGCCTCCTCTGCTGTGCGGGTCAGAGAAGCTCTGCGGGTGCATTTTCTATTGGTGGATTGGTGGTGATGTGCGAGCATGGAGGCTGAAGGGAGCGCTCGGATGGCGCGAGAGAGAGAACTCGGCTTCTCCAGGAGGCTGGGGGTCTTCCCCGGCGTCCATTACTGGACTCCCACTCTGGCGATAACCCAACCACGCTGCGCTCCCTTCCCTGAAACTGATATGCACCCGGTCCTGTCTGCGTTGTCCGATTGGACATCGTGTGGTGGATCGGACGAGACGAAAAAGCGTGGGCACCGTAACTCATCGCGAAAATTCTGGTTATATGAGCATGGAACGTCCGATGGTCTCACAGGGAATTGCACGGCCGTCTCGCCGGCGTGACCGGCTGCATGTTCGGCCCAGTGATGGCCCTTGGAATTCGCTCCAGTACATTTGGAGACATGTCAATCCACTGCGTGTCGTCATCAATTTTCTGATCATCTACACGTGTCGGTTCGTCCCCTGGCTGGGCGTCAAGAATCGGCTCTATCGATTGACGGGGATGAAGGTCGGGGAACATACGTCTATTGCCTTGATGGCTATGATGGACGTGTTTTTCCCCGAGGAGATCTCTATAGGCTCAAATACGATTATCGGATATAACACGACGATTCTGGGTCACGAGTATTTGCTCAACGAGTGGCGGCACGGCCCCGTCGTGATCGGGGACAACGTTACGATTGGGGCTAACTGCACGATCCTCCCCGGAGTGATCGTCGGGGATGGCGCGGTGGTCTCCGCGATGAGCTTGGTCAATCGGGATGTGCCGCCGGGAGCCTGGGTCGGTGGGGTTCCCATCCGGCCGCTATCCCGCTCGTCGGCGCCGAAGGCAGAGGGGAGGCATGATGCTCAGGGAGGATAGATGGGAACTGTTATTCACCCTGGTGCGCGCCATCCTTCGCTCCCCTTTAGGCCTGGCAATGGTGCTGGCGGCCGACTTAGTAGGTTTTGTATGGGGAATCGCCTATTGGT
>JAGHDS010000477.1 GCA_021159845.1 Anaerolineae bacterium | reverse complement strand
GTCCCCATAACAGCCGCCCCAACAACAGCGACGGAAGCCCAGAGCTTACCGCGTAGATGGCCGTGGACAGCACGCCCAGCCACAATGCGCCCAGGAAAAGCCGCCGACGGCTCGGCAGGCGATCATACAGCCACCCGGCTGGTCCATTGGACGCCAAACGGATGAAGCGGTTCACGCTCAGGACCACTCCAACAGCTCCTAAAGCGATCCCGGCATCCTGAGCGTGCGTGGGAAGAACGGCGTACAACGTGGCGTCCCCCATTAAGGAGAGCGCTGTCGCCAAGCCCAACGGCCAGAGAGCCTTCATCACGCCTGTGTTATCGGGTATGACGCGATCTACCGTACGAGACATGCGCTCCGCAATCCCCCTCTCCGCGTTGTGACGCCATTGTGCCTGACGTTGACGACGGCGTCAAATGGATCTCCGGGAAGGGCCTGGGATGCCGTCGGGTTCCGGCCGAAATCCTGCGGCGAGACAAAAGGGGACAAAAGCCCAGGGAGACTCTCGGCCCGCCCGGCCAGCTTTGGCAGCCACGCGGATCGCGGGTATACTCTGGCGGGATATGCTATTACGGTTGCAATCAGGCAACACGATCCCAGGAAGAGCGCACCAGGAGGAAACCATGCAAGGGGACGTTCGCCAGCGTCTGCAAGCCATCGTCGAGCGGATCCCGGCTGTGGATGTCCATTCACATATCAATTACCGTCGCCCGGCCGCCTCGGATGTGGACGATATCGTCTTCTATCATTATATCGTCAGCGAGCTGATCACAGCGGGGATGCCTGCCGCCCAGCTCTCCCAGGGAAGCACCCCATGTGAACGGCTGCAGGCCGCTGTACCGTATATGCCGCGCATAGCGAATACCAGTACATATTGGACCCTGCAGAACATGATCCACGACCTCTATGGGATCGATGGGCCATTGGATGAAGCTGCGTGGATGAGCTTATGTGAGCGCGTGGAAGCTGGCTCTCACCAGCCGGATCGCGCCGCTTACATCTTGAAAGAACGATCCCATATCCAACGCACATTCCTAACCATGCGATGGGACGAGACGTGGGAAGGGTTGAATACGGATCTCTTTTCTCCAACTGTGCGCGTGGAAGCCCTGGCCAGCCACCCGTGGACAGAGGAGCTACTGTGCACACTGGAGCAGCGGGTACGGCGCGTGATCCGCGATGCATCCGATGTAGAGCAGGCGATGAATCAGCTTGTCGAGACGTGGAAGGCTGAGGGTATGGTCGCCTTGGCCGTTGCGTTCCAGCGCGAGCGGGCATGGGACTGGGCAGCCCTTTCGCGCAGCCGGGCGGACGCCGCGCTGCGCGCGCTGAGGCGCGGGGAGTCGCTGAGCAGCAGGGAAGCCGACGACCTGAATGTGTTCGCCTGGCGTAGTCTTCTGGGAGCATGCAGTGAGCAACATATCCCTGTGCAGGTCATGCTGGGCATCCGGCGCCTCTCAGGCGGCACGCATATGCCGGTAACACGTCCCAATATTCTAGCCTCTCTCTCCACCTTATTCGCCGATTTTCCCAAGCTGCGCTTCGACATCATCCTGGCCAACCCCGTGCAATCCCACGAGCTGGCAGCTTATGCCAAAATGCATCCCAATGTCTCCGTCGCGGGCTACTGGTGGTATGCTCTCAGTCCCTCTGTGATTCGCCGTATGCTACGAGAGCGGATCGAGATGTTGCCCGGGGTGAAAATCCAGGGCTTCTTCTCCGACGCCTACTGCGTCGAGTGGAGCTACGCCAAGCTGCTGCTGGTGCGCCGTCAGATCACGCATGTGCTGGCAGATATGGTGGAAGAGGGATACCTGGAGGAAGAGCAGGCGGCTTCGCTAGCCGAGGACCTGCTTGATCGTAACCCGCGGCGATTATACCTGGAGGCTCTCACTGGGAGGGGGCTAGCGTGACTTCGTATCTACCCGCACTGGCACTGTTCATACTGGGGCTTATCTTCATCATCGCGGCGGCCCTTGGCCGCCCAGGACGACGGCAGGTCTCTCTGGGGGGCATAGGTGTTGTGTTGTGGCTTGGTTGCCTGGGGGTGTACTCTTTGACATCCTCGTCCCCTTCTGTAGTCAAGTCGGTCCCAACGGTTATGCCATCCCCAACAGTGATGGCTACACCCTCAGTAACTCACCCCCGTGGCCGCATCGTCTTCCACTCCGAGCGCACGGGCGATTTCGATATTTGGGTGATGAATGATGATGGAACAGATCAGAGGCAACTCACCGACGCCCACGGGCGGGATATTGAGCCCGCATGGTCACCGGACGGGCGAAAGATCGCTTTCGCCTCAGCACGCGATGACCCGGAGAACCTCCAGCTCTACATCATGAATGCGGATGGCTCCGATCAGCACCCTCTCCTGCCATTTGAGGCGTCGGACAACTGGAGCCCAGCATGGTCACCGGATGGGCAGAAGATCGCCTATCAGTCGAATCGGGATCACTCCTTTGAGATCTACGTTGTGAACGCCGACGGGACGGGGCGCACACGCCTGACCGGCACAGGAGCTCAAGCGGACGGACAGCCGTCACCCAACAACAGTATGCCGAGCTGGTCGCCTGACGGAAAGCGTATCGCGTTCGTTTCCGACAGAGATGGGAACCATGAGATCTACGTGATGAACGCGGATGGATCCGACCAACGACGGCTCACGAATCACCCCGCCGATGACGTGCGCCCTCGGTGGTCACCGGATGGGCAGTATATCCTGTTCGAGAGTGATCGACATGGGCGACGCGGGCTCTACGTGATCCCGGCGCCAGGGGCGAACCCTCAGCCAACCCGAGAGGCGAAGCTGCTAACCGACGCGAGAGGAGATTACGTGGCACCTAACTGGGCTTGGGGAGGAGAGGCCATCGTGTTCAGCGCGAACATCGAGGACCACGATTGGGAGATCTATATCATGAACGCTGATGGCAGCGGGATTAGACGGCTAACCTTCTCCCCGCGCTTCGATCGGTTCCCAAGCTGGACGGCAGTACACGATCGCTAGCGAGGGTCTTCCCCCTACGCTGATCGGGCATCCTGTCATGGAAGACCTAGGCGGTAAAGCCATCCCCGGGCCCTCACTTGACTACACGTAAAAGCCCTCGCCAACCTAACTGGTTGCGAGGGCGACGACACAACGATCCTCCCCAACAGAATGGCGACGACAGGACTCGAACCTGTGACCCAGCGATTATGAGCCGCTTGCTCTACCATCTGAGCTACGTCGCCGCAGCGATACGGAAAGGCTGATGACAAGGAAGCGGTTCTCGCCATCAGCCTGAGGTAGCGGGGGCAGGATTCGAACCTGCGACCTTCGGGTTATGAGCCCGACGAGCTGCCTCTGCTCCACCCCGCAGCACGCATTTGATTATACCTACCACACGTCCAAGTGTCAAATTCACCCGCAACGAGATCACGGTCCGAAGAACAGATTCCACCATTCCCGCCAGAACGGCTGACCCATCTCTCTCCGCCCCCCATCCTGAGGTGCATTCTGACGCACCTCCACCGGGACCACCTCAACCGGAGTATCACCCGGCTTCACCCACTTCAAGACCTCTCGCGCCTGCTGATCGCTATAATCATCCCCCTGTACGTAGTCCAATTGCTCCTTCAGAAAGGCCCGACGTTGCCTTGCCTCCGCGACCTTCCGCTCCCATTGCTTAAGTTCCGCCTGGGCCGATACGTTCTGAGTGAATCGCTCCACATAGCCAACCCCAAGTAGAACCAAGAGCACAATCGTCGCCAGGATCATCCATTGCGACCCACCCAAGAAGAAACGCGATGGACGAGGTGACATGACAACCCTCCTGAGGAGCCAATCTATCTTTTAACAAAATCCCAGCCTGCTGCGCAGTGCTGGGACTGTCACTGATGCCGAAGGTGGGAGTTGAACCCACACGGGCGTGAAGCCCACTACGCCCTGAACGTAGCGCGTCTGCCTATTCCGCCACTTCGGCCTATCTCCAAATTCCATCTAAAGTCTAACACGCATTCGCTGTTTTGTCAAACTCTCATTGTCTGATAACTGTTCCGTAATATAGAATGGATGAACGCTGGTGACGCAGAAGGAGCCGATAAGAAGTGTTGTCGCCTTGGCTGTGCTGCGCCGCCGCCTATTTTCATTCTTATCGGCGTGCAAGCTGCTCATGGCATCTGCTTCGAAAATAGGATCGGTGAACGCTGATGACGCAGAAGAAGCCGATCTACGCAGATGAAAGGGCAAAATCGGGATGATCCGTGAGGATCTGCGTACATCAGCGTCATCTGCGTTCTTATGCTCATCGGTATCGACCATCCATTCTCATCGTTATGCGGTGTGCCACCGCTCATGGCGACTGTTCCGTAAATAGAATGGGTGAACGC
>JAGHDS010000503.1 GCA_021159845.1 Anaerolineae bacterium | reverse complement strand
CGGCCATGTAATCGGAGAGGCGCTGTGTTAGGAAATGTACTGGATTCACCGTTTCGACTCCCATTGTTCAGCGGGGCGGAGAGCGAAGGATGGGAATCCTATGCGCTCTTGCTCGCCGCATATAGTGCTTGATCCAGATCGGCCTGGATATCTTCTACGTCCTCGATGCCTACAGAGAGCCGGATCAGGTCATCGCTGATGCCCAGGCGGGAACGTTCCTCGGGCGATAGCGATCGGTGTGAGGACATAGCAGGGTAAGAGGCCAACGAGTAAACGTCGCCGAGGCTGGTGGCGGGCAGGATGAGCCGCAGGGCTTCGAGGAAGCGGAAGACCCCGGGCCTTCCACCCTGGGCGAGTTCGAAGCTGACGACGCCCCCGTAGCCGCGGTCGCCGAATAGCTGGCTGGCCAGCTCGTGTTGTGGGTGCGAGGGCAGGCCCGGGTAGTACACCCGCCTCACGCGCGGGTGTCCCTCCAGCCACCGGGCGATGGCCAGCGCGTTTTCGCAATGGCGTTGCATACGCAATGGTAAGGTCTTCAGGCCGCGCAGGATGAGCCATGCCTCCTGGGGGCCGAGTATGCTCCCGACCAGCTTGAGAAGTTCGTGGGCCCTTTGTATCCTTGGTTGGTCTGCCGCGATGACGCCGCCCGTGACGTCGCCGTGTCCGCCCAGATACTTGGTGGCGCTGTGGATTACGTAGTCTGCACCCGTTTCCAACGGCCTATAGAGCCAGGGGGTGGTGAAGGTGGCATCTACAATGACCTCAGCACCCAGCGCGTGGGCGCGCTCGGCGATGGCCGGGACGTTTGCTACTTTCAGCAGTGGGTTGGAGATCGTCTCCACCAGCACGGCAGTGGGATGCGTGTCCTTCAGGACACTCTCCAGTGCCTCCAGGTCGTTCATGTCGACGAAATAGGAGGTGACGCCTTGGGAGGCCAGGATGTTTGTGAGCAGGGAGCGCGAGCCACCGTAGCTATCCTGGGCGGCTACTACGGATGATCCCGTGGTGACTCCCGCACTGAGCAGTGCCAGGTGAATGGCGGCCATGCCAGAGCCGACAGCCAACGCCGCACCGGCGCTTTCCAGCGCGGCGATGGCTGTTTCCAGGGCCGCGCTGGTTGGTGTGCCATAGCGTGCGTAGACGGGGCCGGGATGTTCGCCGCCGAGGACGGCATCCAGCTCGACCGCGCTGTCGTATAGATAGCTGACGCTTGGCGTGATGGGAGATGCGACGGGGATTGCATCTGGGTGCCTGGTGCGTTCCCCTGCGTGAACGGCGCGGGTCGCGAATCCAGTGTCTTTGGGTGGTTCAGAGGGCATGTCCTGCCTCCGGGATAGTAACGAGAGGATGGATGACTAAAAAGAGGTGAGCCCAGCAGGAATCGAACCTGCAACCCGCGGCTTAAAAGGCCGCTGCTCTGCCAATTGAGCTATGGGCCCACCGGGCGTGAGTATACGACAAAGCCGCTCAGATGTCAATTGTGGTTAGGCCAGTCACTGTGGGCTGAAATCTCTCAGCGCCGTCTACTAGGCCTTGCCCCCTCTGACTTCAGAGGGCTCCTATGCTATAATGTGCAACAATGGTGTGAGGGAGCGAGCATCTTTGGAGAATACGGGTGATAATGGTAGTCTTGTGAGCCTTGTCGCATTGACGACGGGAGCGAACCGCTATGAGGCCGTACGAGCGGCTTTGGATGCGCTGGGCCCGCTCGATCTGCGGGGCCGTCGTCGGGTGGTCATCAAGCCGAACCTGGTCTCGTTGACCCGGCAGTTGGCATCCACCCATGTGGACGCCATTCGTGCGGTTCTGGACTGGTTACGCCCTCGGTACGAGGGCCCGGTTATCATCGGCGAAGGTGCGGCTCTGGGGCCAAGCGATGTGGGCTATCGTAACTTCGGCTATGTCGATCTGGCGCGTTCCTATGACGTGCGGTTCGTGGATTTTAATCTGGACGAGCGCGTCTACCCCGTCCGGGTGTTCGACTGGCGTTTGCGGCCACAAACGCTTTCGCTGTCATCGACCGCGGTGGATGCGGACTTTTTGATTTCAGTGGGGCCGCCTAAGACGCATGATGTGGTCATCATCACGGCGTCGATAAAGAATGTGGTTATGGGGGCGCTCATTGACCGCACTGCGCCCCACTCGCAGCCAGGGGGGCCTTGGATGTCCGTGTTGTGGCGTCTGTATTCCGCTCTGCCGCGTCGAGTGCGGCTATCGTCCTGGATTGACGTGATGCGGTTTGTGGTGCCTCGTCGTTCTGCCAGCCATAAGGCCAGGATGCACCAGAGCTATCCGGTGATTCATCTGAACCTCTGCCTGGTGGCACGGATGGTCCGGCCGCACCTGGCGGTGCTGGACGCCTGGGAGGCGATGGAGGGGGATGGTCCGACACATGGTGACGCCGTTCCCATCCATGCGGCGGTGGCCAGCCTGGACCCGGTTGCCGCGGATGCTGTGGCGGCCCGGATGATGGGATTTGACCCGTGGGAGATCGGCTATCTACGGTATTGCCACCAGGCGGGACTGGGCCGAGCCGACCCGGATGGGGTTCAGTTCGTTGGTAATGGAGATCTGGAATCGCTACGGCGGCCGTTCCGTCCCCATAGCCTTTATCCGAGGCAGCGCCGGTGGTACGATGCGCGCGTGGAGGCTCTGTTAGGGCGGATTGTCAGCCAGGGTGAGGCGGAGCAGTAGTAGGAGGGTTAGGATACTGGGAGGATGCGTTTCTCTAGAATGGCTCGGAACTCGACCGTGACCGTTGCACCGGCTACCGGAACAGGCGATCGTAGGGTAACGATCGCGTTGTATGCTGTGGCCGTTTTCTTGTACTGGATCTCGCTATACCTGTACGTTCCCACGCTGCCCGTTTATGTCGCCAGTAAGACAGCCAGCCTTTCCATGGTAGGTGTGGTGCTTGCGATGTATGGGCTTTGGCAGGCGTTGATTCGATTGCCGCTGGGGATTGCCGCGGATTGGTTGGGCTGGCGCAAGCCGTTCATTATCGCGGGCTTCGCCCTGGGGGCATTGGGTGCCTGGACGATGGGATCGGCCGAGAGCGTGCACGGATTGATCCTGGGGCGGGCGATCACGGGCCTGGCGGCTGGGACGTGGGTGCCGTTGATCGTGGTGTTCAGCAGCCTGTTCCCGCCGGAGGATTCCGTTCGCGCCAGCGCTATGTTGACGCTGATCGGCTCGGTGGGAAGGATGTTGGCGACCGGCGTCACCGGGTCGTTGAACGAGCTGGGGGGCTATTCGTTGCCCTTCTTCCTGGCTGCCGGGGCGGCCGCGCTGGCGGCTTTGGTCGTGTTGCCCAGCCGGGAGGTGCGGAGGCCCCCGCGACGTCCTTCGGTGCGTGGAATCGGACGGCTGATCTCGCGTCGGGACGTGCTGCTGCCTTCGGTCCTGAGCGCCGTCGCCCAATATGCGAACTGGGCGGCCACCTTTGGTTTCATCCCGATCCTGGCCCGGCAGTTGGGGGCCTCGGATGTGGCGCTTAGCATGTTAACCAGCATGAATATCGGGGTGATCACATTGGGGAACCTGGCGGCGACGACGATCGTGAATCGCATCGGCGCCAGGCGGCTGGTGTACATCAGCTTTACACTGTTGGCTGTGGGGATCTGGGGGGCGGCATTGTCGCCATCGCTGCCGCTGGTATTCGCGTCCCAGTTCTGCATCGGCATTTCGATGGGGATGGGGTATCCGGTGCTCATGGGGTTGAGCATCCGGTACGTCGCCGATGAGGAGAGGACCACGGCTATGGGGTTGCATCAGGCTGTGTACGCGATCGGCATGTTCGGTGGCCCCGGGCTGAGCGGCACGATCGCGGATGTCATCGGCATTCGGCCGATGTTCGGCATCACCGCGGGGGTGGCGTTGGTCTTGGGCGTGTTGGGTACGCGATGGCTGGACGGGCGGAAGGCGTGAGAAGTGGAAGGCCCAAGACGGGGAGAGGAAGACGTGATGTCCATCAATGATGTCTCATCGGGAGGTTCATGTCATGGCTGATAGACCTGTGCGCGTGCGTATTGCACCTAGCCCAACGGGGTATTTCCATATAGGTGGAGCGCGCACCGCGATCTATAACTGGCTGTATGCCCGCCACACCGGCGGCCGTTTCATCCTGCGCATCGAGGACACGGACCGTAAACGGTATCACCCCGAGGCGATTGGTGATCTGTTTGAATCGCTGCGGTGGTTGGGGTTGGAGTGGGATGAGGGGCCCGAGGTCGGTGGTGATTACGGGCCGTACTTCCAGTCGGAGCGGTTGCACATCTATCAGGAGTACGCGCGTAAGTTGGTCGAGGAGGGACACGCGTACTACTGCTATTGTTCACCGGAGCGGTTGGCCGCGTTGCGGGAGGAGCAGCGCCGGCGCAAGGAACGGATTGGCTACGACCGGCATTGTCGGTATCTCACCGCCGCGCAGCGGGCGGAGTATGAGGCGCAGGGCATCAAGCCCGTCGTGCGCTTGAAGGTGCCCGACGAGGGTAAGATTACCTTTCGGGATGTCATTCGCGGGGAGATCACCGTCGATGTCAATACGCTGGATGACATGGTGTTGCTGAAGTCCGATGGCTATCCTACTTATCATCTGGCGAACGTCATAGATGACCATTTGATGGAGATCACGCATATTCTGCGCGGTGATGAGTGGTTGCCGTCGGTGCCGCGGCACCTGCTGATCTATCAGGCGCTGGGGTGGGAGCCGCCCGTCATGGCGCATCTGCCGTTGTTGCTCGACCCCAGCGGCAAGGGGAAGCTGTCCAAGCGGCGGCCCGTTGTGGACGGTGTGGAGTATCCGACGCTTGTGCGGGATTTCCGGCGGGAGGGCTATCTTCCCGAGGCGCTGTTCAACTTCCTGGCGTTGTTAGGATGGTCGTACGACCCGGAGAATGATCTCTTCACTCGCGAGCAGGCTATAGAGCGGTTTGATATTGCGGAGATTAACCCGAAGCCATCCGTCGTGTCCTATGAGAAGCTGGACTGGATGAACGGTGTGTATATTCGCAACCTATCTGTGGGAGAGTTTATGGAACGGGTG
>JAGHDS010000050.1 GCA_021159845.1 Anaerolineae bacterium | reverse complement strand
TATTGAGTGTGTCTTCACCCACATCGCTCACCGGATGCCAATAAGATATAGTGAGGGAACGGTAAACAGTTACGAAAGCCTTACAACAAGACCTCCCAGGGATTGGGAGGAGATACATCCAGATGGGGAGAGTACAGAATCTTGGGCCCGGAGCACGAAGGGGATGTCATCAGGGTGGTACTGTGACAAGCAAGGAGCGTATCATGGGCGATACAGTAATATCTTTGCCTGCTGATGAACTATGGTTAGCTGCCAAGGGGGAGCTACAGCTACGGATGTCCCGGGCGACGTATGACACCTGGCTGCGAGATAGCACGCTTGTCGCCTATGAAGATGGCACATTCGTGATCGGGGTTCCTAATGCTTATGCCAAGGATTGGCTAGAGCATCGCCTGCGCGGAGTTGTCAAACAGGTTCTGGAAAGCATCGCAGGGCGGTCAGTGGAGTTGATTTTCACAGTACGCCCACCGGGCAGACACACCCCTCCAATACCAGAGGAGGATGTTCCGCTATTGCAAAATCGGGTGGCTCCGTCCTGGCCTTCTCAACATCCAGCGTGGGATGATGGTGGGGTGGATTCATTCAATCCACGGTACACGTTTGAGACCTTCGTCGTCGGTGAGAACAACCGGCTGGCCCATGCAGCAGCTCTCGCTGTAGCGGATAACCCGGGGCAGCGTTATAATCCCCTGTTCATCTACGGCGGTGTAGGTCTGGGGAAAACGCACTTACTTCACGCCATCGGACACCGCTCTCAATCGCGCGGCGCTCGCGTTCTGTATGTCACGTCGGAAGAATTCACTAATGACTTGATCAACGCCATCCGCACGCAGGAGACGGAGGCCTTCCGCAATAAATACCGTACACTAGATATCTTGCTCATCGACGATATCCAGTTCATTGCGGGGAAAGAGAGCACCCAGGAAGAATTCTTCCATACCTTCAACACGCTTCACGCGGCTAATAAGCAAGTCGTGCTTACCAGCGACCGCGCGCCCAAGGCAATGACCACGCTGGAGGAGCGGCTACGCTCGCGATTCAGCGGAGGGCTGTGCGTGGATATCGGACCACCCGACCTAGAGGTGCGAGCAGCGATCCTCAAATCCAAAGCTAGCATGATGGGAGTGCACCTACCCGATGATGTGGTGATGCTTATCGCTCAAAGTGTACGCTCGAACATCCGGGACTTAGAAGGCACTCTCAACCGGGTGATTGCAGAAACGGAACTCCGCGGAGGTGAAATCACACTCGAGCAAACGGCGGCCATCTTGCAAAGTCTTCCCTCCATTCAGGTCGCCGTATCGCCCGAGCAGACGCTCGAACTGGTAGCTTGGTCCTTCGGGTTGAGCGTAGACCAACTCACAGGACGCAAGCGCAATAAGGAGGTATCCTTAGCGCGGCACATCGCTATGTACTTGTTGCGTCATGAGTGTGATCTCTCCCTACCTCAGGTGGGAGCCCTGCTGAACCGCGATCATACCACGGTTATGCACGGGGTAGAACGAGTGGAGGAACTCGTCGAAGTAGACGACGCCATCCGTCGCCGGATCATGTCGCTGCGAGAGCAGATGTACGCTGGCGCGATGTGGTCAGGACCGCGCACGGTGACTACGTATGTGGAGGCAGCCCGGCTTCCCACAAGCCGATCGTGAAGTTCAAGGGATCGCATGTGAGAGAGTCCGTTTCGGCGGCTGGAGCTTTCGTGGAAGCCTCAGCCGTCTCGCGCTATCTACCTCATCGCCCTGTGGATAAGTGCCGCTAATCTGTGGAAAATCAAGACGAATTGTGGATAACTGTACGCAACTTTGCCCAACATCCCCATCTGTGGGGGGATACCCAAAATATAGCACTATATATTGGATATTCGTTCACACGCCGTTGGGGAAAAGTAGCTTGAAGAGGAAATGCCTATGTCCCTCCCTGAGAAAGATCACGAACAAGGAACAACGCAGGACCACATAGTGCAGGCTCCTCTGCGCTACAGGGGATGCTAAGAAACCCACAGGCGCGGAATCCCGCTTTGATGTAAGCCCCGATGCCAACGTTGCCCGGATCTGTTTCAGCGAGTAAGCTATGCACGCCTCGCTGGCGCGCCAGCGAGGCTGCTTGTTCTATAAGGCGCGTGCCAATTCCCCATCGCCGGCGATTGGGCAACACAAAAACCTGACCCAACCACGCCTGGCGCTGAGACAGCCTAAATGCCACCTCAGCATATCCGACGACCTCTCCTTTATCTGAAGCAACGATCAGCGCGTGATCAGAATCAAGTGGATCCACCACGATACAACGTTCTTGCGAAGCGTAAGCCTTCTTGATCTGATATACACGGGCGGCCTGCTCCGCCGTAGCAAGCCCGTAGTGGATCGCCCGTACGCGTCGCCACTCCCGCAACGCCTGGCGATGGGTCCAAAAGGCAATCTCTTCCTCAGGGGGGAGTGTCTCAGGGGTAAACCAGACGGCATCGGCTGCATCATCACCAGCGTGTAGCGTACCACCGACTACGTGAGCGGAATAGAGAATGAGCACGCCGCGAGGACCAGATTCCTCACCGAAGGAGTATACATTAAGCAGATCGTCCAGCTCGACTTCCAGACCACATTCCTCCCGGGTCTCACGAACCGCCGCTTCCTCAGCGGATTCATCTGCCTCAACGTAGCCAGCAGGCAGCCCCCATAGCCCTTTGCCCGGCTCGACACCACGGCGAACCAGGACGATGCGATTGTCCTGCTCAACGAGCGTGCCCGCAGCTACCACTGGGTTCAAGTAGTAAACGAAGCCACAGGCCGGACATACTGGACGAACTCGATCGCCTACCAAGCGCATCTCAAGATGCGCGCCACACCGCGGGCAATAATTTACCGGCTGCATCGTGCCTTCCCCCAATCACCGCTCACTGTCGTCACAACACAAGATAGATGGCTGGACAGGCCCCAGGGGGACATGTGATTATAGCAAGTCGGGCTATCAGCCAACAGCCTGTATAGTCGTATAAATCGTCCGCAGGGTCTTGGTAGCGGAACAGGCGACCACGCTATGCAACTGGGTGCACGTACTCGAGTATTTGACCCCCTTCAGGATCTCCCCATCGGTCACCCCGGTGGCGACGAAGACGATGTCCTCTCCCCGCGCCAGATCCACTGACGAAAGCACCTGATCCTCAGCGACCTGGATCCGTTCCAGGTACTGCCTCTCTACATCATCACGCACATACGGGCGGCACAATATCTCCCCCCCCAGGCAGCATAGAGCGCACGCGCTGAGCACGGCCTCACGCGCCCCACCAATTCCCATGAGGACATCGATGCCGCTATTCGGGAGTGCTGTGTAGAGCGCCGCGGCCACATCGCCGTCCCGGATCAGACGGATGCGGGCTCCCGCCGCCCGGGCTTCCGCGATGAGAGGGATATGCCGTGGCCGGTCCAACACCATGATGGTTAAGTCGCTCACGGCACACCGTTTGGCCTGAGCGATCCGGCTCAGGTTCTCCGCCACGGGGGCATTCAAATCCACTACATCGCGAGCCTCTGGCCCCACTGCCAGCTTCTCCATATACCGCAACGGGCCGGGATTGAACAGGGTACCTTGCTCGGCCCACGCGGCCAGCGATACCGCCCCGGGCCACCCCTCGGCGGTTAGTCGGATCCCATCGACGGGCTCCACGGCCACATCGAGTGCAGGACGCTCGGCGGCCCCCACCTGCTCGCCCACATATAGCCAGGGGATCTTCTCCCCCTTGTTCCCCCGGCCGATGACCACGGTTCCCTTCATAGCGATCCGTTGCAGCATGGTATGCATCGCGCTTGTAGCCACCCGCTCGACGCTCTCCTTGTCACCACGCCCCGTCCATCGGCTCGCGGCCAGGGCAGCCGCCTCCGTCACGCGCACCAGCTCTAAGGCGATAGTCCGTCCGACTAATTCTGACATGGTTCCCCTTCCTCGCTAGGCAATCACTGCGCTTCTGTGTCCGCTCCCAATCCTGCAGCCATTATAGCATAACGATGGCTTTTCTTGCCCACGCCCATGCACGCGATGTGTCGACGAGCATCCAAAAAGAAGTGCCCACCTCGTTTGCCTGGTGGGCACTTGATACATATCGTTTCATGCTCTCCCGCTGCAGCACAACCGGATGGCTACCTCCATAAAGCGTCCTCGGCTAGCTGACGACGGAGTTCCTGTATTTCCATCAGCAGTTGCCGTTCGCGAATCAACGCCTGATGCTCCTGCTCGCTCAGCTCGATCAGCAGATCAACCACCTGCCTGCGCAAGTGCAAGACGACCTCGACGGCTGCCAGGTCCAGCCCTAGGTCATCCCTCAACCGGCGAATCCGCGCTAGATGGCGCACATCGCGAGTGCTGAACCCCAGGCCGCCGCCGGGCATCACCTTGGGCTGCACCAGCCCCTCCCGCACGCAGCGGCGTAGAAAGGCCTGGGAGATGCCTGCCAGCCGGGCAGCCGTCTCCGCCGTATAATTCGGTTCATCATCCGCATGACGCACGATGGCCATGACGGTCATTACCCTTCCCTCACTCCTCTTATTTCGGTGCATTCGATCGCTTCAGCCGCGGGCGCGGCGCCAATGTCACCGTCACCGTCTCATGTCGCCCTTTCGGCCGGATCAACCCCAGTGTCACCTTGTCGCCCGGCCGGGTATACTTCACCAGGTAAGCGATCAGGTCCTCCATGCTATATATTGGCTGGCCGTTGATGCTCACAATGACATCGCCGCCAAACTTATACTCCACTCCCTCGACCTTCAGGGTCTTATCACTGCCGCGCAGTCCGGCCTTGTCGGCCGGGCTGCCCTTGGCCACATCGATCACCAGGGCCCCTCGAGTGTCCTTTGGCAGCTCCATCAAATCAACCACATCGGGTGCCAGATCGGAGCCGGTGATCCCTAACCACGCGTATTCGTATACACCCTTCTCGATCAGATCGGGCACGATTTTCTTGGCGATGTTAATCGGTATGGCGAATCCAATCCCAGCGCTTGCACCACTGCGGCTGATGATCATGGCGTTGATGCCGATCACACGTCCCATGCGATCCAATAGCGGTCCTCCCGAGTTGCCAGGATTGATGGCCGCATCCGTCTGGATCACCTCCGGGATGGAGAACGGACTTGCTCCACTGCGAATAGTCCGGCCAAGGGCGCTGATGATACCGCTCGTCATGGTGAACTCTTGTCCGAAAGGATTACCGATAGCTATCGCCATCTGGCCGACCTTCAGCGCATCGCTGTCACCCAGTGTGACCGGCTTCAGTCGCTCGGCTGGCACATCCACTTTGATTACGGCGAGGTCGGAGTCCGGATCGGTGCCCAGGACCTTTGCATCGGCCACAGAGTGATCAGCGAAGACAACCTCGACCCGATCCGCATCCTGCACTACATGGTTATTGGTGACAATGTGCCCTTTGCTATCCCAGACGAAGCCGGATCCCTCTCCGCGACGATAGAATTCCTGCGGTGACTGAGGATATGGGAGCAGGAAGGGGAACCCAAAGCCATAACGCGGCGCTTCAGGCACCTGTTCCACTTTCTGAACGACGCGAATGTGCACCACGGAGGGCAACACCGTCTCATATACCTGATTCAGCACAGCCTCTTGAGCAGCGACGACGGCTTGTGCGTCCATCGCCGCGATGGTGGTGGCGGACCGGGTCACCACCGGTGAGGGTGTCGGTGTGGCGGAGGTCTGAGCCGCCGTCGACGCAGGTGTGACAGCCAAACTACCTGCGCAACCCGTAACCACCAAGCTCATTACTACCATCACCACCAAACTCAACAGCCGTTTTCGCCCCATGCACTCACCCTCCTTGCTTCCACTCGGCGTCTCACCCGCCATCTCTGGTCCTGGATCAACAGCACATCAACGACGACGTGCCAGATCGCGCAATTGTCGGAATAACTCCTTCTCCCTCTCACTCAGATGGCGTGGCAACTGCACGCTCACTCGAGCGTAGAGGTCACCCCGCTTGTCCGGGTTCTTGAGATTCGGCATACCCAGGCCACGCAGTCGGAACGTCTTACCGTTCGGCGTCTCCGGCGGGATCGTCAGCATCACCGGGCGCTCCAGCGTGGGAACCTGCACCTCGCCTCCCAGAATGGCAGTGTAGAGATCGACTGGAAGCTCCACTTTCAGATCATCTCCCTCTCGTTGGAAAGTGGCGTGTGGCAGTACCTCCACGCGCAGATACAAGTCGCCCGGCTGCCCATTGCCGCGCGTCCCCTTTCCGGCGACACGTACTCGCGATCCTGTTCGCACCCCGCGCGGGATCGTCACCTCGAGCCGTTCCCCGGTCTCCATCTGCAACACCCGCTTGGTGCCATGGAACGCCTCTTCCAGCGTGATCTGCACCGGTTGCTCGATATCACGCCCTCGGCGCGGGCGCTGTCGGAATGTCTGCTTTTGTCCACCGAAGATATCCCCGAAGTCGCCAGCGCTGCTGCGGCGGCCCATGCCACCAAACAGCATCTGGAAGAAGTCGGAGAACCCCCCCATGCCGCCGAGGATATCCTCGAACTCCTCCGGGCTGACGGTGCGGGTGTATACACGTTGACCTCCTGGACCCGTTCCTGCCCACCGGCTCCAATCGAAGTCCTCGGGACGCCCGCCCATGCGTTCGTATTGTTGCCACTGGGCGCCGAACTGGTCGTATTTCTTGCGCTTCTCCGGATCGGAGAGCACCTCGTACGCCTCGTTGATCTCTTTGAAGCGCTCCTCAGCAGCCTTATCTCCTGGGTTTACGTCCGGGTGATATTGACGGGCCAGTTTACGGTAGGCACGCCGGATCTCCTTCTCCGTTGCGTTTCGGTCCACACCCAGGATCTTGTAATAATCTTTATATTCCATAGCCCCTCAACATTCCCTCAACGAGCTTAATGTGAGTTGAAGCCTAGATTAAGCTGCCGTGAGCTTGAGTCTGACATGGTTATCGAAACCCCGCCCTCCTCGGGCGGCCCCTTCTATGATTCCCCTTTGCTCACCCGCACGCGCGCGGGACGCAGCAACCGATCGCGATACGTATATCCCGTCTGTTCCTCAGCTACCACGGTGCCGGGTTCCACCTCAGAGGTCTTCTCCACCCCGACCGCCTCATGCAGGTTGGGATCAAACGGCTGGTCGCGTGTCTCGATTGGCTTCACACCGAAGGAAGCCAGGGTGTCCCGGAACAATTTGAGTGTCAACGCCACACCCTCCTGAAGTGCCCGGTCCGCGCCGTTGGCATGTCGCAAGGCTGCCTCCAGGTTATCGGCTAGCGGCAACATGGCTCGAAGGATATTCTCCTTTTCGCGCTCTGCCTCATCGGCGTAACGACGCTCTATCCGTTTGCGCGTGTTGTCCAGCTCCGCCTGCGCGCGCAGATAGCGGTCCTTCCATTCCTCTATCTCCGCACGCGCGGCCTCCAATTCTCGCTGACACATCTCTAGCTTCTGTCGCATATCCACAGCATCTGTATTAGGAATAGTAGTTTCCTCGCCCCCCTTGGCCCCGACATGCGGCTTGTCCTGCTTGGGCTGCTGCTCTGTGCCCGGCGCATCACCCTCGGTGCGTACAGGAACGCGTATCCTTCGTTTCGGGCCGATCCGTACAGGGCGGGTAAAGGGATCGTAGAGATAACGACTCACTGGGTCCTCCCACACCACGGGCGGGGTCGTCGACCCCGCCCGTGATCTCAACTTGTGATGTTCGGCAATTCCTCCCTGCCGGGCAGGTGCTGAGGATGCTTCGCCAGTGCATTATACCTGGCGATATTCACCCTCTACCACGTCCTCGTCGCCCGAGGGCGGAGTCTCGCCACCCGATCCGCCATCGCCGGACGACGTCTGTTGCTGCTGGTACAATTGCTGGCTCAGCGCGTGGCTGGCCTGCTGCAACTGCTCGGTCAGGCTGCGGATCTTCTGGAGATCGTCACCTTTCACTGCCTCTCGCAGCTCGTTGATCAGATTCTCAATCCGTCCACGATCGGTGGCTGGCACCCGGTCGCCTAGCTCGCGCAAGGACTTCTCCGTGGCGTAAATCAAGCCGTCGGCCGTGTTACGCGCCTCCGCCAGCTCACGACGGCGCTGGTCCTCGCGCTCGTGCTCGCGGGCCTCACGCACCATACGCTCCACTTCCTCCTTGGAGAGGTTCGTGGAGGCCGTGATCTTCACGCTCTGTTCCTTGCCCGTGGCTTTATCCTTCGCCGTTACGTGCAGAATGCCGTTCGCGTCGATATCGAAGGTAACCTCGATCTGCGGCACACCACGCGGCGCTGGCGGGATGCCTTCCAGCCGGAAGCGCCCCAGCGTCTTGTTATCGGCCGCCATAGGACGCTCACCCTGCAAGACATGGATGTCTACCGCCGTCTGGTTGTCCTCGGCCGTGGTGAAGACTTCCGTCTTCCGGGTCGGGATCGTGGTGTTACGCGGGATGAGCACCGTCATCACGCCACCCAGCGTCTCCAAACCCAGGCTCAGCGGTGTCACATCCAGCAGAAGCACGTCGCGCACCTCACCGCCCAACACGCCCGCCTGGATGGCCGCACCTACCGCCACGACCTCGTCCGGGTTCACGCCCTTGTGCGGTTCCTTCCCAGTGAGCTCACGCACCAGGTCCTGGATCATAGGCATGCGGGTCGAACCACCGACCAGCACTACCTCGTCCAGGTCGCGAGCCGTCAGGCCAGCGTCCTGCAAGGCGCGTTGGAACGGACCACGGCAGCGCTCCACCAGATCCTCAGTCAGTTGCTCAAACTTACTACGCGTAAGCTTCATTTGCAAATGCTTCGGGCCGCTGGCATCCGCTGTGATAAACGGCAGATTGATCTCCGTCTCCGTCAGCGTCGAAAGCTCGATCTTGGCCTTCTCGGCTGCCTCACGTAGCCGTTGCAATGCTTGACGATCATTGCTCAGATCAATGCCCTGATCTTTCTTGAACTCCTGGATGATCCACTCAACGATGCGCTCATCCCAGTCGTCACCGCCCAGGTGGGTATCCCCATTCGTGGATTTCACCTCGATGACACCATCACCGACCTCCAGGATGGAGACGTCGAAGGTGCCGCCGCCCAGATCGAAGACCAGGATTGTCTCGTCGCTCTTCTTATCCAGGCCATAAGCCAGCGCGGCCGCCGTAGGCTCATTGATAATACGCAGCACCTCCAGACCTGCGATCTGGCCGGCGTCCTTTGTCGCTTGCCGTTGCGAATCGTTGAAATAGGCGGGTACGGTGATGACCGCCTGCGTGACCGGCTCGCCCAGATATGCCTCGGCATCCCTCTTCAATTTGCTCAGGATCATTGCCGAGATCTCTTGCGGCGTATACACCTTATCCACAACCGGGATGTACACCCGCGCGTCCTCCTGCGGACCAGCGACGATCTTATAGGGTACCATCTCCATCGTACGTTTGGTCTCAGGATCATCAATCCGCCGCCCCATGAGCCGCTTGATGGAATAGATAGTGTTCTCCGGATTCACCACCGCCTGCCGTTTAGCCGTCTGGCCGACCAGCCGCTCGCCGTTTTTTGTAAACGCGACAACCGACGGGCACAGATGCCCCCCCTCAGCCGTTGGGATCACAACCGGCTCGCCGCCCTCCATGACAGCTACCACCGAATTCGTCGTCCCCAGGTCAATACCTACGATCTTGCCCATACGTAAATCCTCCTGATGATCTATTGAATTCCCCAGTCCACTCAAAGCAAGCACAGTTCACCACACGACGTGCAGTGAACCCGTGAGATATGCGCACTGCTTTTCGGGCTCAGCATACGCTCGGAGTATAAGAGGGGCGTAAGGTTTTCGTTAGCAAAGTGTATGAACGCGCGGCCGTGCCGACAGGAAGACGCTCTGGCGGCTCTCCAATCGCTGTGCTACAATGCGATCGACATGTTGACCAAGGACAGGGTGATTGGCATGGAGATGATGTCCCATCCAACTACGACTGAAAATATCCCGCCAGCGCTTGATCGCCCCACGTGGCTGGAGATCGACATCTCGGCGATCAGCGACAATGTACGTTGCGTGCGTCAGATCGTGGGACCGGAAGTGCAAGTCATGGCCGTCGTAAAGGCAAACGCCTACGGTCATGGCATCACTCAGATCGCCCAGGCAGCGATGGCGGGTGGAGCGAGCATGTTAGGGGTCGCGTGCCTGTCCGAGGCTGTTATGTTGCGGAACATGGGAATCACGATCCCTATGCTGGTGTTGGGGTATACCCCCGCCTGGCAGGCGGAGGCGGCTGTCCAACACGACATCCGCGTGACCCTCTTTGACCCGGACACTGCGGCGGCGCTTAGCCGGGCTGCCACCACGATCGGTCATCCAG